>JAENVX010000192.1 GCA_016650355.1 Bacteroidia bacterium
TGGTATCTTAGTCCGGTGGTGAGCTGTTTGTATTGCTTCATCTGTGCACCTTTTACTTGGTCGTTAAAGTGGCGCTGATAGTAACGCAGCTCACCACTTTAATTCACTTACAAAAGTTGCACTTCAGACTTGAATCCGCCTTACCAATATGTAAAATGGCTCTCTTGGAAGTTGGAGTTTTCCCGGTGAGGAATCATTACTATGAACCGCAATTCGATTTCAGGAAAATTAAGCTTTCATTCTCCGAAGAAAGAAGCTTGCCTGGCATTAGCTGGAACGCCCAAGAACAATTAGAAATGCTGAATAAATTTACTTTTTCCTCAGAACTCACAAATATTCCAACAAATAAAACGGATGATTTGCATTTTTATCTCAATAATGGCGCATTTGTATCAGGAGATGCTGAATATTGGTATCAACTTATAAGAGCTAAGAAACCAAAGAAAATATTTGAAATTGGAAGTGGACACTCAACTCTCATGGCAATTAATGCTATAAATAAAAACAAGGAAAAAAATACAAATTATACTTGTAAGCATGTTTGTATAGAACCTTACGAGATGACTTGGCTGGAAAAAACTGGTGTGACTGTTATCAGAAAAAAAGTGGAGGATGTTGAGGTTTCATTTTTTTTAGAATTAGAAGAGAATGACATCTTATTTATAGATTCCTCTCACATGATAAGACCTGAAGGTGACGTAATATTTGAATACCTTCAATTACTACCTTCGCTAAAAAAAGGTGTAATTGTTCATATACACGACATATTTTCTCCTAGAAATTATTTAAATGAGTGGCTAAATGATAATGTGATTTTTTGGAATGAACAATATTTGTTAGAAGCGTTCTTATCTCATAACACCACTTGGAAGATTATTGGTTCATTGAATTATCTACATCATAATCAATACGAAGCACTCAAAAAAACATGCCCGTTTTTGACTCCCGATAGAGAGCCGGGATCTTTTTATATACAAAGAATTGGGAACTAATCGGCTATTTAACGATTCCGATATCTTTAAGGTAGGCCGTCAACGTTTCAAACCTCTTGAAGATCCGCGAGCCGCCGCTCCTGGTCACGAGTGGACGCTCTACCATGCCGTACTTAATGACAACCCCCCAGCCCCCGTGCTGGCCCACCACGTCCGCCCCTCGAACCGCTTGGGCTTCGACGAGCCGCGAGAGGGCCAAATGATCTATGCTATCTGTTACTCACGCCATTTGTATGCCTACCATCAGTCAATTTTGTAAATAATGCTATATCTGGCGATGAAATCTAAATCAACCGTTATTTATTGTTTGCGTATGCGTACTTGACAGATCGCCCCTACTGGGCGACCTGGGCAGAATATGAAAAGTTAAATTTACCTTTTTGAATGGAGTTTAATATCTATTGACTCCTGACAAAGGAAAGTTTAGTTTAGCTCATGGATCAAATCTCACGTGTCATAGTTGCCTGTATTCCCCACAAATCTCTGATGCTTAAGCTGATTTAGAGAGGAGATATAAATGAAGGGTATTTTTCTTATTATACAAGTTCTGTTGATATTTATTCTGGCCTTTTCTGATCCATGCGTTGCTGCTGGTGACGCTCTTTATGATAGTGGCAGGATTGCTGCAAAAAAGGAGTTAAGAAAATATCTCAATGATTTAAAAACAAGCAACCATCTTAATAGAATTGGTTTTAAAAGTCAGAACGACCTCAATAATGCTATCGTGGGAGAAGGGTTTCGTGTTTACACTATTGATCCAGACAAAATACAAAATGATGTAACTAATACAGATTATCAATCTGTAATTGTATCCACTTATGCATGGTTTTTTTTAGTAGTTTCGGAAAATGAGGCATTATCGATACTACAGATGGGCTTTGTCGATAATAATTGGAAGCCGGGTGCTCTTGGATCATCGGAAATCGCAAAAGCTGTAAATAACATTATAAAGTCATGGCCTTCATCTGATGGATATCAATATAAGTATATAAGAGATTTTTCGATATCCTCAGATTTTATTGAAATATCACATAATGATAATTTCGTAGGTATTGTGCCAGTACCTCCCTTGATAGAAATGATTGGAAAAGAACCTAAAGAATTTAACGCAAGCGATATGCTTGACAAAAATGAGTTTACAAACAAAACATTACTCCAAATCAAACAAAGTAATGCTAAATCGATAAATTTAAAACGTTAAATCATAAAACCGGTTGTTACTCTGAAACAGGCGGTAAAAAGAGGCATTGTGCTGAATATGTTCAATATAACTATTAAAGCAACGCTTTATTTAACCATTTTTCTCTTACTCAATGTTCCGATAGTAGGTGGCCTTTGCCATGCTTTTGTTTATGCACCTGTAGCTTATCAAGAGCATAGTAATTGGTGTTGGGCAGGGGCGTCTAAGTCTGTGCTTGGGTACTATGGTACAACAGTCCAACAATGCGATATTGCTAATTACGCTATTAGAAATAATAGCTGTTGTGGAAATAATATATTTTCATGGAATAATGTCTGCAACTCAGGAAATTACTTGGGAGGACATGGGATAAATTCTGGTGATGTTCAGGATATTTTGTCTCACTGGGGCGTAGGCAGTAATTATAAACAATCAATTCTCAGTTTACAAGATTGTGTAAGTGAAATAAACAAAGGAAAACCATTTATAATCCAAGTTAATTATAGCAATAATAATGCACATATACTTGTTGTAGATGGATATGATTTAAATAATAGTGGTGTTAACTACATTCATTACATGGACCCTGCTTTTGGCTATAGTGTTGAAAATTACCTGGATATTGTCTACGCACCTTTATACGGTCGCACTTGGCAATTAACACTTACTACAAATATTACGTCGGTCGCAACCTTGGATGCAACGTCTATCACATTTTCTGGGGCAGTTTTAGCTGGTTCAGTAAATCCTAACGGCTTGAGTACAACAGTTACATTTGAGTACGGGACAACAACTTCTTATGGTAGTGCAGTCTCCGCCGATAATAGTCCTGTCAGTGGCAATACCAATGTCATCGTAAATAAGGTGATTACAGGCCTCACTCCGGGCACAACTTATCATTACCGGGTCAAACAATCGAACTCTTCTGGCTTCTTATATGGTATTGATAAAACATTTACAACCGCCAAACCAACTTTAATAGTTGATAAACTAGGAACTGGAACAGGGACTATCAGTATTTATTCTTTTTACGTACCTGGCGGTGCTTATGAATTAACGGCTAATCCTGATCCAGATAGTTATTTTAAAGGATGGTCTGGTGACTGTAGCGGAACGGGTGATTGTTATATTTATATGATGTTTTTTACGAATCGTAACCCTATAGTACACGGCACATTTGATCTTATACCAAGTTATTCTTTATCAATCTCAAAATCAGGAGCAGGAACGGGATCAGTTACTAGCACTTCTTCCGTATCACCAGTTATTAACTGCGACTCAGTCTGTTCATATCTATTAGTCCAGAATACTTCTGTTAGTTTAAATGCAACTCCCAAACCCGGTAACATATTTACTGGTTGGTCAGGGGCATGTACTGGAAAAGGCCCTTGTTCTGTGACAATGAGTTCACCGCAGTCTGTATCCGCCAATTTCGTACCTGAAATTACACCTATATTGATGATGCTACTTAATGATTGATATGACTAAGTGATTGATAACAATTTACCTACATTAGGAGGAATCATGAAAACTCATGTGTTAAAAGTAGTGAAGATAATTACAGTTGCTTTATTTATATTGATTATGCCTATTATGTCGTATGCTGATCAAGTTTATGATAGACAGGTTTCAACTGTAATGTATGATAGTATTTTAAACCAGATACTATGCAAAGATGAGAATGGACAATACTGGGCATATTATTGCCCTGATTCGCAATGTATAGCAGGGAAAAATATTCTTTCAATACTTTTAACGGCAAAAAATACCGCTAGCAGAGTCAACATCTATTCAGAAAGTGTCGCTCAATTTTCTGCTTTAATTCATGCAGTAGAAATTAAGTAGAGCCTGGCATCTCTATTGCCCACGGATACAACTACCACCGAAACGCCTTGGACGGCTACGCCGTACAAAACCAAAGGCACGCGCGGGGCCAACGTCCATATATGACCTGAGGGTCATGGCCCCATGCGTTGTGCGCCTATCGCCGCAACAAAATCCCCCCTCGTGTTACGTCCTTCTCTCTGCCATGAAGGTGAAGGCGCTATGTCCCGCGAACCTTCAGTATACCGGATGGAACTTTACCTACAACAGTATGGTTAAAGCTGTCAACAGCGGGTTGTCGCAAATATACACCATACTAACGGACGAGTTGCGCAAAGCTAACCAGAATGTAACTGGCACCTCTTCCATAACAAAGCTCAACTAAATAGTGATTAAGCGCTCTGACATAATCAGTATTAAGTGGTTAATGTAATTTGCAGGACAAATTGCTTAATCAACATTAAGAGGTTTTAGCATTATGAGCTTAATCGCCATTACGACTTTCTAGAATTCTAGCCACCCCCCTTCGCAAATCTAAGTTTGCCGCATAGCCTTTTTTGCAGCGCGTGCCTTTGCCATGTCTCTCTTGGGCTTCAGGGGCGGTTCCCAGTTCTTGTATTCACTACACAACGTAAATAGTGACGCAACCCCATTAGCCCCACGCAGTCCGCCTCTTGTATGCCATTTTAAAAATCCTTTTTCCTCAAGCTCATTTTTCCCTCGCGTGAAAACCGGATCGCTCAAGCCACAAAGATTTAGAGCTTCGGTATGATTAAAAGGAAAAATTGGATGTCCCTGTTCATCTTTGTGACATACGTTCTTTGGATCTGAGTTTTTTGAAATTGCTCGAAGTAAAATTCGAATTGCGGTAGCAGAAAGAGATATAAACGCCTTTGTTTCTTGCATCGCCATCGTAACCCTTGAAAACTTGTTCTCGAATTTTGCAGCACCTTTTGCGCTTCGACCATTGCGTAATGTGCCTCTGCCCTTGGATTGATGACTTGGTTGTCCATTTTTGCCGAGTGACATTAAGCACCAGTTATATAATAATTTTGAGAAACTTGAGCTTGCCATTTTCGGCAACTGGTAATCCTGGCTGAAACGTCATTTTCGAGGAAGCTCATGTATTTTTCAGCGGGATTGATTCAGAGCGGCTTGCGCTTCAGTCGTAGACCTGTATGCATGCTCGTCTAAGTAAGTCTCCAGGTCAGCTTGGCGATATACGCATATTCTCCCGACACGACAATAAACCGGCCCTCGGCCGTTCCATCTCCATTGCTCAAGTGTTGAGGGCTCCACATTTAGGTATGCCGCTGCTTCCTTGGTCCTCATAGTTTTACTCATTCCCTATATCTCCTCTCTTCGTTTTAAAACGATAAAACCCCGTGCTCTTGGATGGGAGCATACGGGGTTCTTTTTAAACAATCAAAATACGAAAATGATTTTTATGGTGATATTTTTGTCATAATTTTTTTCAATGCTTGCCTCACTCCCCTTGAAGGATCTTCGGATGGAATGCCAACGGCCTTATTTATAATCCGCATAACATTCATAAATTCACCATCTTTTTGTGTAGTCGGCTTTCCTATATGCAATAAGTATACTTCGGCTATTTGCCTGTAGAAATCATCGAAATCTGCTTGTTTACGCCCTTTAGAATATATTTTGTTTAAACTTTTATCGAAACCCATGAATTCTGTCAGAAAATTATCTATGTTATCGATAAGAAGTCCAGCATTTTCATGGACTGAAATAAACTTATAGTACCACTCAGGCCTTATAATTTCGAATCCTGTAAGTATTTTGCAATTAGGTATTATATTGTCAGCAATATTTATGTAAAATTTATCGAGCCGTTCCTTTGGTGCAGTCATATAGCGTAGTAGACTTAATGTGATGTTTAAGCTTTTTATAATACCTTTCCTGTTTTTTCGTATGTCTGAGCTTGTATTTACTTCATGCACACAATTATATTTATACCGACATATTGGTAGAATAGAGCTAATGAATTCCGTAATATTATTATTTTCATGCTGATATAATGTGTCATTTAACAATTCTATTTCTTCTGTAGTAAAAAGAGCACCATAATATAATTCTAAACCATCACTATATTCTGGACCATAATTAAGTTGATCATCATAAAGACCTTCTTCCACAGAACTACTCCTTACTAAAAATGGAGTTGGATAACACTGTTGGCACGATCATATAGTCACAATTATTAACCATTATACCTTGCATGTATGTCTATCAATTGACCGTGCTGAACCTTTATTCGTTCCAGTAATGCGTTCGTGACCTTTTGCATCGGTTCCCGTAGCCGATCAACATTTAAGATTATATAGCCACCGGTGACATCGCTAGTTTGTTGCTTGTGGTTCAAAAGTGCCTTTACGGTATAGCTGGACAAATCAAGGCTTTCGGCAAGGGTTGCAAAAGTTCGCCGCAGATCGTGACATGAAAAGGTTATCCCGGTGATTGCTGTTACGGCATCAATGGCACGCTTCGGCTCAACAATAAATCCGGTCTTTCCTTCACCTGGAAAAACGTATTGAGAAGCAAGTCTGGACTCAGCCAAGGCAATCCGGTTGTATGCCGCTTGATGTTGTTTCAAGGTTAATCTGCCAGCATCGATAAGCGCCACTTTTGCCTCGGCCAGTTCTGTTTTCAATCCCTCTTTACGGTCTGTCAAGAGTGTACGCAGGTAGTCGCTTAATGGTAGGGTATGGGGTTCCTTGTTTTTGGTAACACCGGTCATTCCACCAATCAAAGTAAAACAGCCCTCCTGAAAATCAACTTGCTTCCATTGCAGTGTCGCGGCCTCTTTGCGTCGCAGTCCGGTGAACAGTAAAAACAAAAGAAAGTCCCTCATTACTGAATTGTCCAGCCCGTCAACAGCCTTGTGCCATGCGGGAAGGTCGCTGTTCTTGATAAGGGTGCGCCGCCGATCTACCATGAACCACGCCTTTCTTTTCCGTGACGAAAGAATGTTGACCGGGTTCGCATATGGGATGCCGCCTTCTTCATCTTCAAAAGCATAATTCAAAACGGCTCGTAGTGTCCGCATACAGTTGTCAGCCGCCGCCTCTTTGCGCTTCGCGTCAGGAGGAGCAATCGCTTTCAGTTTCGGTTTGTCCTTGCGACCCTTCACGGTGTCTATCTCTTTTTTTAGTGCTTGCCTCTGTCGTTTACCGGCGGCAATATCGCGGTGTCGTTCTGTTACCAAGTCGCGCGTAATTTCCACCGCCGGTTTATTCAGCCAGTCTGCAAGGTACAACCTAAATAAGTCTTGATATGTTGTAACGGTTCGCGGTTTAAGCTTGCCCTTTTGAACATAATCATCAAGCGCCGTCTGTAGAGTAATTCCCTGTTGCTTTTCTTCCTGGCGTTTTTCTTCATCTTTCCGGTTTTTTTCCCGCTCTACTCCATTCGGGTCAATACCAGCAGCCATGTCTCCAAGCTTGATCTTGGCTTCTCTTCTGGCATCTTCAGCGCTTATCAACTTGACACTCTTCATCATCACCCGTATTCTTCGGGTTCCAATAATTGCCCGTACAAAATATTTTTTGCCGCTGGCGGATATACGAACACCGAAGCCGTCAAGCTCCGTATCGTAATAGTCAATTTGCTTGCCCTTGTCGGCAAAGGGTAGCTTATCGACGATAAGCTTTGTCAGCTTGATTTTCTTCATATCGGCATCACTCATAGGGTCAATATAGGGTCAACAATACAGAAAACTACACTAGGTGTTGATAGAACATGAATACGGTACAAGTAATTGATTGTCAAGCAATTATAGAAGATGATAGAACAGGACGGGGTTTTGTAAAGGGCGTTTTTACAAACTACGAATCCGTAGGTCGGGCGTTCGAATCGCTCCAGGCGCGCCAAAAAAATCAAGGGGTTACGGATTATGCCGTAGCCCCTTTTTTTATATTGTCATGTAAACTGTCATGGGGCGTATATTTTTCAACAATTTTCAGCTAAGGCGGCGTGGGATTAGTTCCTATGTTATAAGCGGAGCTGATTGCCAGACCTATTTCAAGTACATGATACTCTTGATGCAACCCCGCGGACATGCATTGGTGAACGGGTGAATGAATCCAGTTATAATAATTTTGTACCCCTCAGGTTCTCAAACGTACTATAATTAAAGCATGGGAAAAACAACCCAAATCCGTTAACAAGAGGTGGGATTATGGCAACATTTACGCTGCTGATTATAGTCGGACTTCTCTCATTGGCTATTACACCATGGATAGGCCATCTGAACCAAAATACGTTTCATCACACAGACTTGATGGCTGGAGATGAGTGAGAAGATTGGTACAACTGTGCAAACAATAACAAAGGCTGGCCGGAATCTTTCTGGCCAGCCTTTATATTTTGATTGGCACATGGAGAATCACTGATAGCAATTGATGAGTTGGTGAAGGGATGGTTAACATTCTCAACTCAAGGTGCTTCTGGAAACATTGATGAAGTTGAACTATGGGATCACAATAAAAATTTAAAATAAAGCACTTTGCTAAATTATTTTACCAAGCTACAATTTATTGTGAATATGATAAACTTAATTTTATTCTGTGAATTTGATGATTTGCTTTGTTGTTTGTGATTCTGTTTATACGTTTTGGTTGTAAAAACAATTTATGGCTTTATATCGAAACTATATACTCTAACAATATTCAGAATAAGAAGCATGCGTAACAAACTGTACTGCCAATCCAGAACTTAAGGAGATTAGTGATGGCATACATTGTATGGAAAGACAGTTTTGACATTGGTGTACCAGAGATGGATTATCAGCATAAGCTATTTGTTAGTTATATAAATGAGCTACACAAATCTATTCAATTTGGTTATTCTAAATTAAATGTTGTTATAACCCTCAAAAAGTTGGCTGATTATATAGAAGTACACTTTGTAGAAGAAGAAAAATTATTGATATCAATTAATTATCCAATGCTTGAAGTACAAATAAAACAGCATGCATATTTTATTTCTGAATTAGCATCAATGAAAAACACATATATGAGTAAAACTCAAACAGCAAATAACATGCTTATATTCATGAAAGATTGGTTTTTGCATCATATTACAACAGAAGACATTAAATATGCAGAGTTTATCTAGTATACAGCAAATATCCCACAGATTATTGAATATACTTTTCAAGAGGTCCAGCAGTCTTCTTTATCTTCCCCGCCAGAGTTGTTTGTGATATAAATTCCGATTCATAGTCCAATATGAATTTCAAATGGTTGTCTCTAATGCTCAAACAACAATCAAAATTACTCACCAGACTTAACGTTATTATTGATGTTGTTGTCATATTGATCGCTTTCAATCTGTCGTATGATGTCATTCAATTGTATTCCGCGCGTCTTTCCTCCTTTCAGAGCTATGTCTGGTCGCTTGCGATTATCATCCCTGCCTGGCTCTTTTTTATGACATATATCGGCATGTATAACTCCATGCGGACAAAGTCATTTTCGACAATTATTGGTGGTCTTGTTAAGGTACATATAGCCGGAGGTCTTATCACGGCTTCATGCGTTTACTTCATTGACCCTATAGGCTACAGCAGGTTCCTGTTCGCTCATTTCTTGATTATCTCGCTGGTGTTAAGCATTATTGTTAAGTGTGTAGTGTCGCTGTTGTTGAAATATTTTCGTCGCAAAGGATATAATAGCAGAAATATTCTTCTTGTCGGATCCGGTCCCAAGATCAAATCATTTGTTGATATTATCAGCAGTCATGCTGATTGGGGGTTGACAATCGTTGGTATTGTCGGCCTCGAGAACGATACTGCAGGTAAGAGCATTGCGGGCTGTACGTATTTGGGCGACATCAACAGGTTGGTGAAGATATGTAAAGAAGGCAACATTGATGAGGTTGTGTTTTCATTACCCCATGGGCAGATGTTACTGGTTGATGAATATCTGATTATGTTGCAGGAAATGGGTATAACAGTGCGTCTGGTGATTGACCTGTATGACTCCCCGACCTCGCGCAAGGAACTAGCCATGTTCCCTGGTGACATCCCGATTCTGACTTACCATAGTAAAGCATTTGACGAGGGGCAGCTTTTTCTTAAGCGTTGCCTTGATATTGTAGGTGCTGTTGTCGGTTTAATGTTTACTGGTGTTATGTTGCCGTTTATTGCTATTGCAATCCGCCTTGAAACTCCGGGACCAATTTTTTTCGGTCAGAACCGCGTTGGCGAGAACGGCCGGATATTCAAATGCTGGAAATTTCGTTCCATGCTTGTTGATGCCGAAGAGCACAAGAATGAACTGATAGCGCACAACGAAATGCAAGGCGCCATGTTCAAGATGAAGGATGACCCCCGCGTCACAAATACCGGCAGGTTTATTCGCAAAACAAGCATTGATGAGTTGCCGCAGTTCTGGAATGTGTTGAAGGGGGAAATGAGTCTGGTCGGTACCCGGCCACCAACAATGGATGAGGTCGCAACTTACGAAAACTGGCATCGCAAGCGGATCTGTATCAGGCCCGGCATCACCGGACTGTGGCAGGTGAGCGGTCGTAACCAGATCAAGGCGTTTGATGAAGTGGTCAGACTGGATATCCGATATATTGAAGAATGGTCGTTATGGCTTGATATAAAGATTCTGGCACGTACGATCTGGGTTGTCATTGCCGGCAATGGTGCGAGGTGAGAGGGGTGTCTGCCTCGATTGCCAAACGACAGCTATTCAAAAATTGCATGCCAGGATGCTATGATATATAACGTAGCCCTATAAACAGGATAGGTACGTTATCGAAGTTATATTCTGCCAGCTCCAATAAGCGGGATAAGTACGTTCACGAAATCTTTTCTGCAAAAAAAACGTGCAGAAAAAATTTCTATCGTACTAAAAGCGCAGAATATAACTTCTGACTAACTAATATTACCCGGCGAAAACAGGTTAGGAGACAGAGTGATGAAATTTTCCTACATAGTGACAATTTTGGTGGTAATGTTCCTGGCGGTCAATTCCCATGCAGCCCAGGACAAGGATGTGAGGGGGATTACGGATAAAGATCCTGCTGCTAATATGTTGCCGAATCAGGGCACGCTTGGAAACGTAAGTGACGAAACTCTATTGCGATTGCTTGAAAACCGACGTGACCTGAAGGATAAGGAAGAGTCGAGCGGTGAGTCTAGAGATGAGATCTCCAGCGATGAAAAAAGTTCGGTCATAACCCGCAAAAATGCCGGCAAAAAAACTCAACTGCTTGTTAAAGCTGAGCCGGGGGATGGTCTGGTCAAGCTCTCCTGGAAACTGTCAAATCCTGCAAATCTTGCATTGAAAGTTGACAGTCAATCACTTCGTTTTACAATCCGCTATGGCACAGAGTCGGAAAAATTGACCAAAACCCTGCAGGTTGGGACGAGTGAAGGCTTTGTGTTGAGAGAGCTGAAAAACAATCAGCCCTATTATATTCAGGTTGTGGCGGGTGATCGTGAACAGCTGACCATGTTCAAGTCGGATGAAATCAAGGTGGTACCGTTATCTTCAGAGGATCAGGGTTCTCGCCTGGAAAAGGCTTTTTCCAGAAAAACCCAAACATTGATGGACAAAAACGAACAGGACCCCTTTGTGCGTGAATTGCGCCAGTTCGGTTATGATTTTTTCAAAAACGGTTCACCGCTTTCAGCGAGTTCCGATATGATTCCGGTTGGCAGCGACTATGTCATCGGACCGGGCGATACACTGGACATTAATCTGTGGGGTTCACTCAATGCCCGCCATGAGTTGAGTGTTGATCGTAACGGCGAAATCATGATTCCAAAAGTCGGGAGCGTCAAGGTATGGGGGCTGACACCGGGACAAGCCAAGGATGCTGTCAATAAGGCCATTGGACGCTACTTCAAAAACTATGAGTTCAGCATGACACTCGGCAGACTGCGTTCGATCCAGGTTTTTGTCGTTGGCGAGGTGGAAGCGCCGGGCAGTTATCCGGTCAGTTCACTGGCGACGGTGGTTAATGCCCTTTCAGCGGCAGGAGGGCCGGCACGTAACGGCTCGCTACGTACCATCAGAATCAACCGAATCGGTCAGACATCGCTGGAGGTTGATCTCTATGATATGTTTCTGTCGGGTGACCGCAGCAAGGATGTACGGCTCCAGAATGGCGATACTATTTTTGTGCCGGTGATCGGTCCGGTGGCGGCGGTGGCCGGTGAGGTGAGGCGTCCGGCGATTTACGAGATCAAAGGTACCGCGACTCTTCCCGAGGTGCTGAAGCTGGCAGGTGGTGTAACGGCATCCGGCTTTACCGGCCGTATCCAGGTGGAGCGCTTAGCCAATAACAGTGCCAGGGTAGTGCTTGATTACGAGCCGAAGGATGGCAGCCTTGATGCGACGTTGGGCGCAATCCAGGTACTTGACCGTGATATGATCAAAGTTTTCCCGGTGCAGGGGGCCACTCGCCAGATTGTCAGCTTGAAGGGGAATGTCGTGCGTTCCGGCGAGTATCAATACAGAAAAGGTATGCGTCTGTCCGATCTTATACCCGATTTTCAGGCTCTGCTGCCTGAATCGTATCTGGAGTCGGTTGAGATCACCCGTCTGGCTCCACCGGATTTTCATCGTGAGCTGTTGACCGCCAACCTTCGACGGGCTGTAACCGGCAGCCTGTCAGACAATATCCTGTTGCAGGAACAGGACACCGTGAAAGTATTTTCACGCTGGGAGATGGAAGAGAAACCCCAGGTGTCCGTAAACGGAGCGGTAGTCAATCCCGGAACATACAACTACTACCCTGGTATGACGGTGCGTGACCTGATTACCGCCGCCGGCAGCCCCAAGCGCAATGCATACCTGGAGACGGGTGAACTCAGCCGCATTGTTATTGTGGGTGACAAGGCCAATCCAAGCCGGCTTTCGCTGGATCTGGTCAAGGCGCTGGCTGGCGACCCGCAACATAATCTGCCATTGCAGTCTGATGATGTGCTGATTGTTCGAAGCGTTACGGACTGGTTTGATGCATCGGACAAATTTATCAAGCTGAAAGGTGAAGTCCGTTTCCCCGGCATTTATTCAGTAGCGCGGGGCGAA
>JAENVX010000193.1 GCA_016650355.1 Bacteroidia bacterium
GAACAGTGTGCAGTATTCAAACCCGGTTTTACACTTGGAGAATCGGCAATTAGCATAGACGAAACTGATGATGATAAATATATAGTCACGACCATAAAGGGAAGTAAGCATAAAGCCCCTATTGTAATTATTGCTGGGGGGTTGGGAGTATTTGAGCCGCGCAAGCCGCCAATCGAAAATTTGGAGAAGTATGAGGACAAAGGCGTGGAGTATATAATCCGTGATCCCGAATTTTATAAAGGAAAAAGAGTAGTCGTGTCGGGTGGTGGAGACTCTGCATTGGATTGGTCTATTTATTTAGTTGAAAAGAATATTACAAGTGAGCTAACCTTGGTTCATCGCAGAACCTCGTTTCGTGGTCATTTGGATTCGGTTCAAAAAGTAATGGACATGGCAGCTGCAAAAAAAATAAACTTGATTACAGAAGCAGAGGTAGTTGGGATTTCTGGATCAGAGAAATTGGAGGCTGTAACCATTAATCACACTTCGATGGGTGACATTAGAAAAGAAACTGACCATTTTGTACCACTTTTTGGGCTGACACCAAGCCTTGGCCCAATTGCGAATTGGGGATTGGATATTGAAAAGAATGCAGTGAAAGTAGACACATATGATTACTCAACGAGTAGAAAAGGAGTGTATGCTGTAGGTGACATCAATACCTATCCCGGGAAATTGAAATTGATCTTGTGTGGTTTCCATGAAGGAACATTGGCGGTGCAATCAGCATTTGCCAGAATATATCCCAACAAAAAAAACGTCTTGAAATATACTACGGTTAATGGTGTTACAGGATTTTAATAGCTGATATGGAAAACACCATTAAAGTAACGATAATCGACCGCAAGGGAATTACTCATGAATTAGAAGCGCCTACGGATATGAACATGAACGTCATGGAGATTTGTAAGGCCTATGAGTTACCAGTTGAAGGAACTTGTGGGGGAATGGCATTGTGCGCCTCCTGTCAGATGTATCTCGAATCGGCATCACAACTTCCCGAACAGAGTGACGCAGAACTGGGTATGTTAGATGCTGCGTTTCACGTAAAAGGTAATAGTAGGCTAGCCTGCCAGATTCAACTTACGAATGAGATTAATGGGATAGTGTTGAGGTTAGCACCATAGTACTATTCGTCCTATCCTTTCTTCAGGGTGAAATAAAATGTACTTCCTTTACCGATCTGGCTTTTCAGCCAAATTTTTCCTCCGTTGCGCTCTACAAACTCTTTGCAGAGAATAAGACCTAGTCCGGTTCCTTTTTCGTTGGCTGTGCCACGGGTAGTATAACCTGCCGTTTTATTAAATAGTATGGATTGAGCCTCTGTGTCAATACCCACTCCATTATCCGAAACAGAAATGGTTAATTCATTTTCATTTTCCGTTGCTTCCACCCAGATTTTTCCTCCACTGTCGGTAAACTTGATTGAGTTTAATATCAAATTTCTGAAGACCAGACTAATCGTGTTTAAATCGGCAAATGCAAAAAGATATTCAGGTAAGCGATTAATCATTTCAATTTTTTTCAAGTGAATTGAACTCAGCATCTTAAAATTTTCATCAACCAGCTGTTGCACATTGATCTTCTCCGGTTGAATTTTTAATTTATCCATTTGCAAAAGTGCCCAATCCAATAAATTATTAATAAGGCTTTTGGTATGGTTAAACTGAACCTTCAATTCTTTAACCAATTGTGCAAACTCTTCTGGTTTTATTTGGTCTTTATCTACCAGATCTAAAATTCCAGTAAGTGCATTTATTGGAGAGCGAAGGTCATGAGAAATAATAGAGAAAAACTTATCTTTTACCTCATTTAGCTGCTGTAATTCAAGACTACGTTTCTTGATTTCCGCCTGGTGTTCTATCAAGAGTTTATTTAAGCTTTTTCTTCGCTGGCTACTTCGGTAAACCGAGAATAGTAGTATTCCGGTAAGGGCTGCTGAAGCAGCTAATATATTTCTAATTAATCCTTGCCTCTTGATCTCAGCTTGTTGAATCGAACGGGAAAGGCTTAATTGTGCAATCTCAGAATCTTTCTGTTCAGTTTCGGAGCTTAAGTTTTGGAATAACTTCTCTACAAATTCCTGATTATAAAGGCTGTCGCGAGTAGCCTTAAATGACTTATAGTACTCAAGTGATTTCTTGGAGTCATCAGTTTGTTCGGCAAGCAATGAAAGTTGTTCGTAACATTCTATTTCCAGGATGCGCGCATTTAAAAGCTTAGCTGTTGAAAGTGCTTCTCCTATTAATTTCTGTGATTCTGAATAATTTTGTTGTTGCGCTAACACTTTTCCTTTGCCAAGCTTGGTAGAAGCTACACCAAAGACGTTTTTAGAGTCGGCAAATAGCTGATATGCTGAATCGTAGTATGCAAGAGCTATATCAAATTGCTTTTGTTCAAGACGGAGCTCTGCAAATTTTGTTAGTGTTAGTGGTTCAATTATCAGTAGGTTTCTTTCGCGGATAACGCGCAACGCCTTTAAAAGATTTTCTTCGGCATTTTTAAAATCCTTTTTACTCACAAAGAGAGATCCTATTTCATCAGCTATGTATGCTTCGCCATCAAGATCCCCAATTTTTAGACTAAGTTGTGCAGAAAAGATAAAATGGTTTAGGGCAATGTCGTATTGTCCAAGTTCCTTAAAGACATGCCCAATGTTTTGAAGGCAGATAGCCTGAAGAAGAGAATCATTTATGGTTCTGGCTAATTTATAACCTCTTGTTAGAAAGGAATAGGCATCGTCATATTCACCTAAATCGGTATAGGTTTGTCCGATATTGTTCAATGCTTTTGCCATAGACACACTATCATTCAATGAGAAGGCTGATTGCAAATACCGGTTATAGTATTTTAGAGCTGTGGTAAAGTCACCCATGATATAGGCCAAGGAAGCAATCCGGTTATTACTCTCTTTCAATGCCCAATTCCAATTATTCTTTTCTGAGATCGCGTGGGCATCAGCCGCATATGTTTGTGCCTGATCAATATTTTCAAATTGATATCCTGCTGAAAGTTTTATTAATATTCTTACCCGCGTTGAATCTGAGACCGCAACGGACAATTCATTTTTGAGGCTATCAAGATTTGATTGTGCCATCGCTGACTGCCAAATGCAGACTAGCACGATAGCATAAAAAAAATGAATCTTATTTCTCATCAATTTTTGAAGATCAGCATCGCCATTTTAAATGGCTTAATCTTCAAATATCTTTAATTATAGAGCCTTGAAAAGTGAAGAATCCCTGAAAACCATACATGTTTAATAAAACTAAGTCAGAAACTTAGTTCCAAAGAGGATGTTTTTGAAGATGTACCTCTTTTCGAAAAAAGATGCGCGTAGACGCTTCGAATGAGTCCGTATAATCCGAAACTAAAAATTGATGAATTGGAGATGTAGTATTACTTAGAAGGCCATTCGAAGTCAGGTAATCTTTTAGTGCTTGAGCCACTACTTCTGATGAATCCAACAGGGTTATATTGTGCGAATAAAATGAAGATATTTCATTTTTGATAAGTGGATAATGCGTACATCCTAGAATCAGCGCATCAATTGTTTTCAGAGAAGAGTCCGTCAGGTATTTTTCAAGAATTTCATGACTGATTTTATTGTTAAAAAAACCTTCTTCAATCATTGGAACCAGAAGCGGTGTAGGCAGCGCAGATAGGCTTATATTTTTATTGGCATCCTTAATTTTCTTAGTGTAGACACCCGATTGAATAGTTCGTTTGGTGCCAATAAGCCCAATTTTTTTTCCTGCAAATTGACTCGTTACCAATTGAACCATGGGATCAATAACGTTGATAATTTTTGCGTCTTTTCGCACATATTCTTTCAGGAGCTCATATGCAGCTGAGCTCGCAGAATTACAAGCTATCACAATCACTTTGCATCCTTTTTTTAGAAGTACATCTGCAATCTTAATAGAATAGGCCTGTATGGAAGCCTCAGATTTATCGCCATAAGGTAGATGTGCTGTGTCGCCAAAGTATACTATGCTTTCTTGAGGAAGTAATTGTGAAATTGCATGTGCAACAGTTAAGCCACCAATACCACTATCAAATATTCCTATTGGAGATTCCAAATTGTAGATAATTTGCAATATAGACTCACGACTGTAATAAAAACAATAAACCCCATGTAGTAGATGGGGCTTATCAGTAAAACAACAATAATTGTTTGCTAGATATTTTCAGAAAGTTTGGATATTACCGCTTCCTGGACTTCGCGGTGTTTGCAATAATTGCACTTAAAATGTTTTATCAAAGAACCATTTTCTGTTGCGGTCGGCTTTTTTGATATTTCTTCGAGGTAGACCTTCATTGTAAAATAACCACAATTTGTGCATTCAATGGCGTGAAGGTAGGCATCGTATTTTTCAACCTTCTTGAACCCGGTTGCATCATCTAGCCAAACATCATAATCAACGGAATGAACACTTGCTTCTTCAGCAATTTGGCTCTCATCAAGGTGCGCATCTTCTTCATGCTCAAGCAGTCTGCGCATGGCATTCCCTTCCGGTGAAATGCGTGGCTTGTGGCGCAATTTTACCAAGCGCTTCTCAAGATATTTTGGATAATAGATTTGCACCATGCTGAATACGATGAAATAGGCGATCGTGAGGAAACTTACGGTAATAAAGAGTCTTACATAAAACCAAATCATGCCTTTGGTCATGATTAAGTCGGTTCCTAGTGAATTGGCATAAAAAGCACCCGCAACAACAAAAACCATCATTGAATACCAGAAATAACGAATTTCATGTTCGTTTACATAATCATATTTTTCTTTATAATCTTTCTTCTTCAGTACATTATACTCATGGTAAAGCAAGATTATTACGCCAATGCCTATACAAGCAGCTGTTGCGTAGTACATATACTGATCCCATGAGTCAAGAAAATGAGGTGTTTCCATAAAGAGTGCAATTTTAGATGTGTGAAATTTAGTAGAATCTTTCTAGATATGGTAATTACTAGGCAAATTTCCTTGATGGTTTTCGCCCTGCCGGACTATTTGTAATATTGTGCACCCAAAAAGAAATCAACTAGTAAAATAATCAAACTATGGCCAACAACCTATTAAAGGGAAAACGAGGGATTATTTTCGGTGCATTAGACGAAAATTCTATCGCCTGGAAAACTGCTTTAAAAGTAAAAGAGGAGGGCGGCTCTTTCACCCTCACTAATGCTCCCATTGCGATGCGCCTGGGTACTATTAATCAACTTGCCGCTACGTGTCAGGCAGAAATAATTCCAGCGGATGCAACTTCAGAACAAGATTTGGCCAATCTTTTTTCAAAGTCGATGGAAATTCTGGGAGGGAAACTCGATTTTGTACTTCACTCCATTGGCATGAGCCCGAACATCCGAAAAGGAAAGCAGTATGGTGATATGAATTACGAATGGTATTTGAAGACACTTGATATCTCAGCACTCTCTTTTCATAAAGTATTGCAGACATCCGAAAAATTAGATGCATTAAATGAATGGGCCTCTGTAGTTGGCCTTAGTTACATCGCGGCACAGCGTGCCTATCCTGATTATACTGACATGGCGCAAGCAAAGGCCATGCTTGAATCAATTGCAAGAAGCTATGGCCAACGATATGGTTCTATGAAAAAAGTTAGGGTCAATACAATCTCTCAGTCGCCAACAAGGACAACTGCAGGTTCAGGAATTTCAGGATTTGATATTTTCTTCGACTTTGCACAAATGATGTCGCCCCTCGGAAATGCCACGGCAGAAGATTGTGCGAATTATGTCACGGTAATGTTCTCAGATTTCACACGGATGGTGACGATGCAGAACCTAATGCATGATGGAGGTTTTTCAGCTAGTGGAATAACACAAGACCTTGTCGCAAGACTATCCAAATAGGAATTGATCTCGGTGCCATAGTATTGCATCTAGTTTCTAAACATTATGGTTACCTTCCCCCATTGCAAAATCAACCTTGGCCTGAATGTTATTGCCAGAAGGGGAGATGGATTTCATGATATCGAAACTTGTTTTTATCCAATACCCTGGACTGATATTCTTGAGATCATACCCTCTAGCAAGCTGCACTTTGATACCACGGGGCTTGTAATTCCAGGACAGAAGCAGGAGAATCTTTGTTTGAAGGCTTTTGATCTCCTGAAAAAAGATTTTGATTTAACTCCGGTTCACATACACTTGCACAAGCTTTTGCCTACTGGGGCAGGGCTAGGCGGAGGTTCTTCTGACGCAGCATTTACTTTACGGACATTAAATGAAATTTTTAATCTAAATCTTTCCGTGGTTCAGCTTTCACAATATGCTTCCATCCTGGGAAGTGATTGCTCATTTTTTACACAGCAAGATGCTATGTTAGGGACATCAAGAGGCGAAATCCTAACTCCCATTAATGTCTCCCTTAAAGGGAAATTTATTGTTCTCGTAAATCCAGAAATTCATGTTTCTACCTCTGAGGCATATACGGGTGTTGTTACGAAGAAATCAACACTATCAATACAAAGTATTATAGAGAGCAAATCACTTGAAAAGTGGAAAGATTTTTTAATAAATGATTTTGAAGAATGTGTGTTTAAAAAATATCCAAGGATCGGAGAACTGAAAGACAAATTGTATCAAGCGGGTGCTGTTTACGCAAGCATGAGCGGCTCGGGCTCTGCTGTATTTGGAATATTTGATCAGGCCATTGACTTAAGAGAAAATTTTGACGGAATGACCTGTTGGAGCGGAGACTTGAATTAAGATATCTTAAGGAATTTCAAATTTTTTCTTTAGGTATGGATAAAAAACGACAGCACTTATGATAATTAGTGTGCCTGCATAAAAATTTATACCCATCACTTCTTGCTGACCAAAGACCGCAAGAGCCAGTATAATTCCATACAATGGTTCGAGATTAAGAGTTAGCTGAATAATGAAAACAGAAAGTCGTTTCATAAGCTCAATTGCCGCTGAATAAGCATATACGGAACACACCCAGGCAAGCGTACAGAGATATACCCAATCCATTGCAGTTGGCACCCATTGCAAGGTTGAGTCAACGGTCCAGAATTGTTTGTACGCTGGTAAGAATAATAAGATGCCCAGCGTTGCTCCAATCATTTGATAAAAGGTGATGGTAGTAGCAGCTACCCGCGAAATCATTTTTGAGTTGATAATACTAAAGAGTGCCGCTGTTACACCAGAAATGATGCCTAGAAAAAGGCCCATTGGATATTGGAAACCAAATGAAAATATGATGCTCAGCCCCACCATAACAACTATGCCCAGCCCTATTTCCAGCGGCTGAATTTTTTTTCCTTTGAATAAAGGTTCTAGCAATGCCGCCCAAAAAGAGCAGGTAGCAAAGCCAACTAAACTGGTTGACGGATTGGAAATTCTGCCAGATCCGAAAAAGGTAAGCCAATGCACAGCAACAATTAGCCCTGTTGCCAGTAACTTAATCAGATCGGTTGTTTGAATCTTGAAAGTTCCTTTAGCAAGGAAGATAAAAACTCCCATTCCAACAGACGCTAGTAAGGTGCGATAGAAGACCATTTCTACGTTAGGAATTGAAATGAGTTTGCCGAGTATCGCTGTAAAGCCCCAGAGAAAAACGATGAAATGTAATTTAAGGTAATCCTGTGTTGTTGCCATCAGCGCGGAACGTATTTATACATTCCTAACGAGATAACCCCAAAGACTACATTGGGGATCCAGGCGGCAATGAGCGGGGAAAGAGAACCAGCTTCCGCAAACGTGCGGGACATCATAAAAAAAAGAATGAAAATAAACGATAAAAAGAAACCAAGTGCTATTTGAAAACCGGTGCCTCCACGATTCTTTCGGGCAGATACGATCACTCCCATAAAGACCAGGACAAAAATGGTAAATGGAGATGCGAATCGAATATATTTTTCGACTTCGTAAGCCTCAACTCCAGTTGACCCTCTGAATTTTAGTTTATCGATGTGTTGCTGTAATTCAGGAATTGTCATCCCGTCATATTTCCTGTTTTCGTTTTCAAAATCTTTTGGCGATATCGCTAGTGTGGTGTCAAGTTTATCTCCAGAGGTTAGACTCACTCCTGAGTCAAGAATATTTTTGACATCGAAAATTTTTCCCACGCGATGAATTTTCCACCAATGGAGTGACCATTTCATTTTAGTGCTATCCCACTGAATTTGATCGGCTGTTAACTTTTCAAGTAGTTCATTGTTCTTAAATTTCTCCAGTGTAAACTGAAAACCAATATTTGTCTGGTTATTGTAACTCTGAATATAGAGATACACATCCGGCTCAAGTTGAAGATGAAGATTCCTTGTGCTAAAATAATTATTGCGATTAAAGTATTGTGTTTCAAAGGAAAGTCTTGAACGATTAGATTTTGGTATGAGCCAGCCGTTGAACACAAAACTCATTGAGGCAATGAGCATGGCACCAAAAAAATAGGGGAGCAAGAATCTTTTAAAGCTTACACCACTGCTAAGGATAGCAATGATTTCTGTTTGTCCAGCCATTCGGGAAGTGACGTAAACGATGGCAATAAATACAGTAATGGGTGCTATTAAGCCTGCTATCCAAGGGATAAAATCCATGTAATAGCCAAGTATGACCACCTTACTTAAGTTGTTCTCTGAAAATTTATCCATTTTCTCCGTGATATCAATGACCACAATAATGGCCACTATGATAAGCACCACAAAAAAGAAAGTAGTTAGGATTTTTTTGAGAATATATTTATCGAGAATCTTCATTGTTGGGCAATGACAAATGCCTTTTTATAATCGTTGTGTTACTGCTTTCACCATTTTGTTTTTCCACTCTGTAAAAGTTCCCTCTTCGATTTTAAGCCGGGCTTGTTTCACAATCCAAAGATAGAACGTAAGGTTGTGGATAGAAGCAATTTGCGCGCCTAATATTTCTTTGCTGATAATTAGGTGCCGAAGGTAGGCTTTTGAATGAAAGGTACTTGCATATCCGCCCAATTCATTATCGATCGGACCTAGGTCATCCTTCCACTTTTCATTTCGGATATTGATGATACCTTGTGTCGTAAACAACATCCCGTTTCGGGCATTGCGGGTTGGCATTACACAATCAAACATATCAATACCGAGCGCAATACATTCTAAAATATTCTCAGGTGTTCCAACACCCATCAGATAACGCGGTTTATCAGCAGGTAAAATATCACAGACAAGTTCTGTCATTTCGTACATCAACTCATGAGGTTCGCCTACAGAAAGTCCTCCAATCGCATTACCCTGTTGATTTTGAGCGGAGATAAATTCAGCAGACTCCTTGCGCAGGTCTTTGTAAACGCTTCCTTGTACGATGGGAAAAAGGGTCTGATCATAATTATATTTTGGCCTTGTGTTTTCAAATCTGTGCACACAACGCTGAAGCCAATCGTGAGTCATCTTCATCGATTTTTTAGCGTATAGATATTCGCAAGGATAAGGTGTACATTCATCAAATGCCATAATGATGTCTGCTCCAATGGAACGCTGAATATCCATCACTGATTCTGGGCTGAAAAAATGTTTGGACCCATCAATATGTGATTTGAACGTAACGCCTTCGGCTTTGATCTTTCGGTTTTCGGATAAGGAATAAACCTGATACCCGCCACTATCGGTAAGGATTGGATACTTCCAGCCATTGAACTTATGCAAACCTCCAGCTTTTTCTAATAGTTCTATTCCGGGTCGGAGATACAAATGATACGTGTTGCCCAAAATAATCTTGGCCTCGATATCTTGCGCCAACTCACGCTGATGTACGGCTTTAACAGAACCAGCGGTACCCACGGGCATAAAAATAGGAGTTGGTATTTCACCGTGATCGGTAGTAAGAATACCTGCTCTGGCTTTGGAGTGAGCATCTTTTGAGGAAAGCTTAAATTTCATTGCCGCAAAGATAGCAGTTGATTATTCTTGTTTAAATCAAGTTGTTCGGATTGTCTCTTTTCCATCTCCTCTAAGACTTTATCTTTGCCGAGGTTTAACTCCTTAATTGATTCATTTTGCTTCTACTTTCTATCTTTTGTCTCGCCCTTCTCGTCATCCAAATAATATATCTCAGTCTTTTCCTTTTCGCCTTTTTAAAAAAAAGGAAAAGTAACATCAGTTCAGCAAAGCCGGTTTCGGTAATAGTATGTGCGCATGACGAAGAGCACAATCTGCGAGAGCTCGTGCCTATGCTGCTTGCGCAGGATCATGTTGAATTTGAAATAATCATTGTTGAAGATCGATGTAATGATGCAACACATGACTACATGCTGGCAGCTACCAAACTTGACAATCGGCTTAAAATGGTTAGGGTAATTCATAAGCCAGAGCATATTAGTGGAAAGAAATTTGCACTTACCCTGGGGATAAAAGCAGCAAAGTATGATTGGCTACTATTGACAGACGCGGATTGCAGA
This sequence comes from Bacteroidia bacterium, assembly GCA_016650355.1. GTDB lineage: Bacteria > Bacteroidota > Bacteroidia > Cytophagales > Cyclobacteriaceae > ELB16-189. Next base: position 10,403 of record JAENVX010000193.1, read on the forward strand.
CCCATTAGTAACCATTGGATAACATCTATGAGTGCACAAATGGGAGAAAATCAAATCGTACTGGGCTTCTCGCCTTATCTTAAATCAGAAGGGTTGCTCAATGCATTTATTAGGTTTGAGTCATTCCTTAGCGGAATTCAATATATGGGGCTTGCGATTTTAGGGTGGCCCTATATGGGGGTGGGGCGAAATCTGGCCTATCGCAAATCCTTATTCTTAGAAAATAAAGGATTCAATTCACACCTTGGGATTATTGGTGGTGATGATGACTTATTTATTAATCAGCATGCCGCTAGATCGTTTACAAGAGTTTGTTTGGGTAAGGAGTCTTTGATGATATCACTACCCAAAACAACCTGGAAAGAATATTATGTTCAAAAACTCAGGCACTTGTCTGTAGGCAAGTATTATAAATTTTCAGACAAACTGATTCTGGGAATTTTCACTTTGACATCGATATTTACGTGGCTCATCGCATTGCCTTATTCCTTCTTCAGCCCATTTATGGAATGGATTCTATTGGCTTTGATTTTACGATGGGGATTACTAGTATTTTTATTTCATCAGACATCCAAAAGACTTGGTGAGCCCTTTGAGGCATGGAAAGCACCCTTTTTAGATTTTATTTACGCCTTTTATTATCTTGTCACCGGCCCAATGGCGTTAGTATCCAAAAAAGTAAGATGGAAGAGTTAGATGAAGGTAGGTTTTCGACAAAGGCGCTGGAAGATTTCAAGCTAATTGACATGGCGGTGGTGGGTGACGATAAAGCCTACGCCAAACTTTTAACACGCTATAAAAGGCCAGTTTACCATATGATATTGAAAATGGTGCGTAATACCGATGATGCTGAAGACCTAACCATGGAGTCTTTCTCTAAGGCTTTTCGAAGCCTGCATCGCTTCAAAAAAGATTTTACTTTTAGTACCTGGCTTTTTAGAATTGCAACGAATAACACAATAGATTTTATTCGCAAGAAAAAACTGAATACGCTTAGTATTGAAAATACCTACACGGATGATGATGGCCAATCAGTTTCGATCGACATTCAAGATCAAAACAATGATCCACAAGAGGAGGCTATAAAATCACAGAAAGCAGAATTGATGCAAGTGTTTGTTGGCATGCTCCCGCCTAAATATCAGAAGTTGGTACGCCTTCGATATTTTCATGAGTTGTCTTATGAAGAAATTGCAATTGAACTTGAAGCGCCACTTGGCACCGTAAAAGCTCAACTCCACCGCGCGCGCGAATTAATGTACGACCTCATTAAGAATAAGAAGGAGCATATTTGAAACGGCTAGTTGTAGATTTCCAGTTAAGGGCCTACCGTATTGCATTGTTCCAGAATTTTAATTACCTATGTAGCCGTGAAAAAGCATCTTACCCTCTTTTTACTCTTTTTGTTCCTCCTCAATATGTTGGGATACTATGGTGTATTTATTGGGCTGCAAGTTCAAACGACTCTACAAATGCGGCAAAAATTTGATGATGAGAACTATTCCCATCAGGAAGTCATTTTTAAAATGCCTCTTGCTATTCCTTATTCAACCGACTCGAAGGAGTATACCAGAGTTGATGGCGAGTTTGAACACAATGGAGACATGTATCGTTTAGTAAAGCAACGGCTTCAAAGCGATACCTTATATATTGTTTGTATAAAGGATAATA
>JAENVX010000194.1 GCA_016650355.1 Bacteroidia bacterium
GCCACACCTCCGGCTAGTCCGCCAAATGCAACCGCGGTTGCAGTTACGATATCTCCTAAAGGCACAAATTCAAAATTAAAGAAGTCATTGTTGAGCATGATTAGAATTAATGAAACTAACGTCAGTGTTATGCCAACCACTCCTGCAACACCAAATCCTGGGATGACAAATATTTCAGCAATGATTAACAGAACACCAACAAATAGGGCAATTATCTCCCAATACTCGGCAAGTCCGTTCAGGTAATACGGAATTAAATATAGAACAAGTGCTATGACGGCTGCAAACAATGGAAACCCGACCCCAGGGGTCTGAAGTTCAAAGTAGATTCCACCAATGATCACAAGAATTAGCAACCCACTTATGAAAGGATTGAGTGCAAATGCAATAATTTTTTCTACAGTTCCCAATTTAAACTTATCAATCTCATAATTAGTGACATTATTTTTTGCGAGGATTTCTTCAATTGAATCTACCTGTCCCTCGCAGAAACCATGTTTAATAGCTTCTAATGTGGTAAATGTAATTACACGCCCTTCCTGTTTTATGCTGTCAATTACGATTCGTTCGTCCACCATTCCTTCTGCAATGCGTGGGTTTCTTCCGTTTTTTTCTGCAGTGGCACGCATAATCCCACGCATATAAGCTTGATATTTATCAGGCGCGGCCTGGCCACCTGCACCCTCCACAACTGTAGCAGCACCAATGGTGGCGCCTGGAGACATATAGATGCTATCACATGCAATAGAAATCAATGCACCTGCGGAGGCAGCGTCAGAATTGATATAGACCCAAATAGGTTTTTTGAAATCCATAATCAGGTCCACAATTTCTTTCGCATCCGTCAGGACGCCTCCATACGTGTCCATATCGATGAGTACGTAATCGGCATTTGTCTTTTCGGCATGGTCAATAGCTAATTTTACATAGCGAAGCATCCGTGGGTCGATTTCATCTTTGATCTCCATCACCATCACCTTACTTTGCTGGGCGAGTGCCGTGGAGCAAATCAGGCAAAATAACACTACAAACTTTCTCATCACTTTATTCCTGTTTAACTTGCATAAAGTTACGATTAAACCATTGGCGGTGAAATCGGAGTTTTGTGAAATCTTATGATAAAAATTATTCTCTTAACCCTTATTTCCTGGAGTAACCCTAAAGTTGCTGGAGACTCCTTACGTCTGGAGACAATTAATGGGAAGCAATTCGTTATTCACCAGGTAAGTGAAAAAGAGACGCTATATGCTATTTCAAAGCATTATGGAGTTTCAATTCTGAATATCCTTGAATTTAATAAAACTGCTGATGGAGGACTGGAAGTAGGTCAAATTCTTAAGGTACCCTATGTTCCAAAAAGTAAGGTTCAGAGTGCAAATGGAATTGTTCACACAGTGGCTGCTAAGGAAACGTTATTCTCTATATCAAAATTGTATGACGTTCCCCTTGATGAAATAAAAGCGCTGAATAACCTGAGTAGTAATTCACTATCTCTTGGGCAGAAGCTTACGATCAAGAAACAAAAACAGGCGGATCTAAAAGAGGTCAAACCAATTGAGTCGCAATTAAGCAAGGATTTGCACACTGTGGCACCTAAGGAAACACTTTATAGTATCTCCAAACAATATGGCATTGCGATAGGACAATTGAAAGAATGGAATGGGATAGTTGGGAATGAGTTGAACATTGGTCAGGTGCTTTTGGTTGCGCAACCCAAGGTGGGAGTATCATCTACCAAAGAAAAAGTTAACCCTTCGGTTTCGGTTGTACCAGAGCAACCTAAAGTTGTTGAAATACCGGCCCCAAAGGAGACGACAATTAAAATATCTGAAAGTTCGGCAGGTTCTGATGAGATTAAAGAAAAGGGGTCAGCTGAATTGATTGAGGGAACGGACGGCAACCGTAAATACCTGGCGCTTTATAATGCTGCAAAAGTGGGGACAATTTTAAAAGTAAGAAATGATGTTAACAATCGGGAAGTATTTGTTCGCGTGATGGGACCTTTGCCGATTGGATCAAATAGCAAAACAATTATTAAAATTTCAAAGTCAGCTTTTGACAGACTGGGGGCTAGTGAAGGAAATTTTGGCGTGGAAGTGACATATTACAAATGAGCTGACCTATTTTTTGAAATCCATGAAGCAAAAACCAATTCTGGATTTAAAAGCATTTCTGGATTCCAAAGTAGAACAATACAATCAACCCGGATTTATTAAAAATGATCCTATCTCCATCCCTCATCGCTTTACAAAAAAACAGGACATTGAGATCTCAGGTTTCCTTGCCGCTACTTTGGCCTGGGGGCAAAGAGTAACCATAATCAATAAGAGTAGTGAGTTGTTGAATATGATGGACAATTCTCCTCATGATTTTCTTTTGCATCACACAGTGGACGATCTTAAGCCGTTTGAAAAATTTAAACACAGGACTTTCAACGAAACAGATGCCTTATATTTTATTGAATTTCTTTCGTGGTTTTATAAAAAACATGATTCGCTTGAAATAGCATTTACCAATAACCGGGCAGGAGAGACAGTGGAGCAAAACCTGATTAACTTTTATCGCTTGTTTTTTGGCCTTCCGGATTTTCCAAATAGAACAAAGAAACATGTGGCAACTCCTGAACGGAAATCGGCATGTAAACGAATAAACATGTTTCTTCGGTGGATGGTACGAAGGGATAGACAAGGTGTTGACTTTGGAATATGGAAAAGCATTTCTCCATCACAGCTCATCTGTCCGTGCGACCTTCATGTGGAGCGTGTAGCGCGTAAACTTAACCTGATTAGCAGAAAGCAAATGAATTGGGAAACGGCAATCGAATTGACAAATAATTTGAAAAATCTTGATCCAATCGATCCAGTAAAATATGACTTCGCCCTTTTTGGTTTAGGGGTAGAGGAGAAGTTTTAGTATATAAAATTTGTTACTTCCAGTTCCCCGGGTCAACTCTCCAAGACTTAACGTAGATAAGCTGCTTCTCGTCAAGGTATTTTTTATCAACGGCCTCTTTAAGCACATGATTGAAGTCACTCAAACAAACAAGAGGGATTTTAGCCGCTTCAAAATTCTTTTCAGCCACATCAAATCCATACGTGAAGATCGCAACCATACCGAGGATATTAAAGCCTGCCTCCTTTAAGGCCTGTGCTGCTTTTAATGAGCTTCCTCCAGTGGAAATCAGGTCTTCTACAAGTACTACCTTTTTACCTTTTTCGATCTTACCTTCAATCAGGTTGCCCAGTCCATGATCTTTTGGTTTGGGTCTGACATAGATATACGGCAATTCCAATCCCTCCGCAACCAAAGCACCTTGAGGTATCCCTGCAGTCGCAACGCCTGCAATGTACTCTGCTTGGGGGAAGTTTGTTTTAATAGCCAGAATCAGGCTTTCCTTGATGGATCTACGAATTTCTGGATAGGAGAGGGCAAGCCGGTTGTCGCAATAAATAGGCGATTTCCAACCTGAGCTCCAGGTGAAAGGATTCTTATAATTAAGCTTTATGGCCTCGATATCGAGTAATAGCGCTGCTACCCTTCCTGCTGTTTCTTCTTGAATTTTTACGATGCTCATATGGCAAATTTATCAGGAATACGTGGTCTCTCAAGTCGGATCGCACTAGAAAATCTTATAATTACACCTAAAAATCAATCTCCGTATCAATCAATCAATTTTATTAGGCCGTCAATGTTGATTCATTGGAAATAATTTATGTTTTTGCAATAGGTTGATTGAACCCTATGAATCTATTTATAAACGACATCCCCGTGTTAGTTCTAAAACCTGGCCAGCAGCCAAGTGAAGGAAGTTATAACCATTCAATTGATGCAAGCACTGAGGCAATCACAAAGGCTAAACTAATTCATCATGTTTGGGTGAATAACGTCACCATTCCTCAATTGGATGAGATTCTGAACCATATCAACACAAAAGTCCCAACTCATCTACTTTCTCTAACAATCACGGCTGAAGATTATCAGGCCGTAAAGGTTTATCTAAAAGGAAAATTTAAAGTTATTAAGGCGGCAGGTGGACTTATTCTTAAAAAGGATAAGTTCTTGATGATTTACAGGATGAAAAAGTGGGACCTCCCAAAAGGTAAAAAAGAAAGTGGTGAAAAAGACAAACAAACTGCTATGAGGGAGGTAGAAGAAGAGTGTAACATTAAAGTGAAGGTAGGCAAGAAAATATGTACAACCTGGCACACTTATACCATGAACAAACGAAGCATGTTAAAAAAAACACGCTGGTATATAATGGAGTCACTTGATGATTCAGAAAGTAAACCAAGTTTGGAGGAGGACATTGAGGAACTGAGGTGGATGACCCAAAAGGAAGTATATCTGGCCCTCGAAAATTCATACAAGTCCATCCGGTTTGTGTTTGAAGAATACTACAAAACCAGAGAGAGAGTTAAGTAATGTCCTTGAGTCTTGAGCCTGATCAAGTTTTAGAGTTTGTAGGGAAGCAACATGGACACATCGCCCCCGTAGCGATGGACCTCTCTAATAATGGAGGAACTCAAAGAAGCAAATTGAGGAGAGGTAATTAAAAAAACGGATTCCAATTCAGCATTTAGATATCGGTTCACCTGTCCAATACTGTTTTCATATTCGAAGTCGGTTGTGTTACGCAGTCCGCGCAACAGGAATTTCGCATTATTTTTCCGCGCAAATTCTGCCGTCAACTCCGCATAAGTTTGCACGCTAATATTCGGAAAGGCTTTAAATGTATCCCGAATCAGGCTAACCATTTTGTCAATCTTGATGTATCGGTTGCTTTTTTCTGTATTGTGACCTATTGCAATGATGATTTCATCAAACAGGCCCAAGCCTCTTAATACAATGTCTTCGTGTCCTTTAGTAAAGGGATCAAATGATCCGGGGAAAAGAGCAACGCGTTTCATAGGCTGCGATGTAAAATGATTGTATAATAAGGCAGATTAACTTAATCATCCAGCAAATTCAATGAAAAAAGGTCAAAGAAATGATGGTATTGCATCTCGTCAAACATATACCCGAATTTTAAATGATCTGGACGATCTCCAAACGTTACGTTCCTGACATACTTATAAAACTCCTGGTAGTGAGGTGAGTTTTTTCCAATATATCCCCACAGTAC
>JAENVX010000195.1 GCA_016650355.1 Bacteroidia bacterium
ATCACCATGTATAGATCCTGATTGGGAAAATCCAAATGGTGTTCCAATCGGTGCATTTATTTTTGGTGGAAGAAGAAGTACAACCATTCCTTTAATATATCAGGCCCACAGCTGGAACTATGGTGTTTACCTGGCAGCCACCATGGGCTCTGAAACCACAGCGGCTGCATTTGGTGAAGTAGGCAAGGTGCGTAGAGATCCATTTGCCATGCTGCCTTTCTGTGGCTATCACATGGGAGATTATTTTAACCACTGGTTACAGTTTGGTCGTGACATTCCGCATCCACCAAGAATATTTGGTGTGAACTGGTTTAGAAAAGATGAGGATGGAAATTTCTTATGGCCGGGATTTGGAGAAAACATGCGCATTTTGAAATGGGTGGTCGAAAAAATTCAGGGTAAGTCAAACGCTGTGGAAAGCCCGATTGGTTGGATGCCCCATTACGATGATATTGATTGGACGGGTTTGGATTTTACTAAACAGCAGTTTGATTCCATTATGCAGATTGATAGAGAAGCCTGGAAAAAAGAACTTTCTCAACATGCTGAATTATTCGAACGGATGTATGACAGACTACCAAAGGAATTTATTTTTATGCGTGAACTATTACTTTCCAGCTTATGGCGTTCGCCTGAAAAATGGAGTGTAGAGCACGAAATTTAAAAGCTTGTACTGAAGCCTTATTCTGTAAATTGGAATAAGCCTTTTTTATTGATTTCTCTATTTGTATCCATAAACAATGGGGTTGACTAAGTGAATTAATAGACCTACTTTTCGAAACCTCAAAACCTATACCTTTTAATGGATTCCAATAAAACTTTCTTTGGTCACCCACGTGGACTCGCAACTTTATTTTTTACTGAGATGTGGGAGCGTTTTAGTTACTATGGAATGCGTGCCCTGCTTTTGTTATTTATGGTGGCAACAGTAGAGGAAGGAGGGATGGGATTAGATGAGAAAACTGGTGGAGCGGTTTATGGATTATATACCATGCTGGTTTACCTCTTGGCCTTACCAGGTGGCTGGCTAGCTGATAATTTTTTTGGATTACGAAAATCAGTATTCTATGGAGGATGTTTAATTACGATAGGTCATTTTGCCCTTGCACTCCCATTCACTGAAACATTTTTTATTGGCCTATTATTTATTGTAATGGGAACAGGATTGCTCAAACCGAATATCAGCAGTTTGGTAGGAGAATTATACGCTTCAACAGATCAGGCCAGGCGTGATTCTGGCTTTTCTATTTTTTACATGGGTATTAATATCGGGGCTACTATCGCACCTATCATTACAAGTTATCTTGGCGAAAATATCAATTGGCATTACGGTTTCGCAGCAGCAGGAATTGGAATGCTGATGGGGGTAATTCAATACAAGCTGACGGAGAAAAACTTGGGCACTGCTGGCCTTGAAACTATCCGGCTTTCTGATCCCATTCTTCAGCTCAAAAGAGAAAAGAACTTTAAGACTGGCTTGATGATTTTTGGAGTAGTTCTTACGTTGTTTATGTCGCTTTTGTTGGCAAGGATCATAAGTGTCAACCCGGTTACAATAGCTAAGATTTCAACCTATGCCATAATCGGCAGTGTTATTCTTTATTTCGGATACATCTTACTTTTTGAAAAACTTGATAAAGAGGAAAGTAACAAAATAAAAGTAATCGCAATGTTCTTTCTGGCCTCCGCCATGTTTTATGCAGGGTATGAACAACAAGGATCTTCGTTGACTTTGTTCGCAGATCGTTACACCGACCGATTTATTGGAAGTTTTGAATTTCCGGCTGGGTGGTTCCAGACAGTACCAGCAGGAGCGGTAATTGTCTTCGTCCCCTTATTCGCCTGGCTGTGGGTATGGCTTTCCAAGCGAAACCTTAACCCTTCTACACCCACAAAATTATCACTTGGATTGATCTTTATGGGATTAGGCTATGCGGTGATGATGGGTGGCTCAATGATAGTTGTAGCTGGTAGTAAGGCACTGCCAGGATGGCTCATATTAACCTATATCTTTCATACGTTTGGTGAGATATGTCTGTACCCGATTGGGTTAAGCGCAGTATCAAAACTCTCACCCAAAAGATTAGTAGGCCAATTGATGGGTATTTGGTTTATGTCACTGGCCTTAGGGAACTTGATTGCAGGATTATTTTCAGGTGAATTTGATGATGAGGCCATCACAGCCAATCCGAACTTATTAGTTGATTTATTCCAGGGTGTAGTTATAGTGATGCTGGTATCTGGAGTTATCGTGTTGCTATTCAATAAGCGACTTAAAAAATTAATGGGTAACATACGCTAACAATTTTTTTTAATTTATAATCTTCAATTATCGATGGAAGCACAAGGAAAATTTAAGCCCTATATCGCACCGGGGCAAAACATTGCAGAATTCACTGTGAAATCTGTTGTCTTCGGTTCTCTGTTCGGTATCCTCTTTGGATGTTCAACCGTTTATCTGGCACTTAAAGCCGGGCTTACAGTTTCTGCATCCATACCAATAGCGGTAATTGCCATCACCTTGGGGAGGAAATTTTTGAAGACTACTATTCTTGAGAACAACATTATTCAAACTACCGGATCAGCCGGGGAGTCAATTGCTGCTGGCGTAGTATTCACCCTTCCGGGTTTTCTTTTTTTGTCGCCAGGCGATAATGGAATTAGTGTAGGTGATAGTTATTTTGATTACCTCACTATTCTAATATTAGCGGCTCTGGGTGGCATGTTGGGTACCCTCATGAT
>JAENVX010000196.1 GCA_016650355.1 Bacteroidia bacterium
CAATTTCATTTGCTTGTTGATCCAGTTTGGTCTGAAGTTTCAAATTGACCTGGGCAATCGCTGCTGAAGAGATGATTAACAGGCAGAGAGAATAATAAAATTTCTTCATAGGTTTGGTAATTCGAATCAAGGTAGAAAAAAAAGATAGTTGTGCGCAATCTAACTATATGGAATGGATAAAAGTCTTTTCATCGGGCGATGAGGCCCGTAGGCGGCTTAAGGAAAATGTGCCACAATTATTGATCATGAATGCTACACGACTTTGTTTGGTCCTTCGAAACAATAACTTTTATGTTGTTCAAGATTCATGCTCGCACAATGGTGAATCCTTGAGCAAAGGAATTGTAAATCATCTGGGAGAAATTATCTGTCCCTGGCATGGACACCAATTTAATTTAATTACAGGGCGCGAATGCTCTGAAAGGTCATCTGATTTGAGTACCTATCCCGTTAAGGAAGATTCTGATGGCGTATTTATTGGACTATAGTTCTACCCTCAATGATCCCTCTCTCAATACGGGTAATGTTGCCGGATGGTCTGGTTGGATAGCGTGACATACAATACTATTTTTGTGTTTGCGTTTAATCTGAAATTAATACCTGTGCGGCTTCTATTCCTTCCATTACTTCTTTTTGCGACAAGCCTCTTTGGTCAAGGAGCTGATGCCTTTATTGCTAAGCTAACTTCAGGCGAAACAGTACCTGCGGATCTACTGGCTTCGCGATCGGTAGTACTGCACGATTTTTCGTTTGAACAAACAGAACTTGAAACCATTCAAAAGTCATTTCAACAAACTGGAATTGATGCCGTTGTCTATTTTGAAAATGATCTTATTCTTTCCGGTAGGGATGTTACACCAGTCATCGTTGAGTATTTGATTAAACGAGAAATTAAATTCTTGATTTTATTGGAGAAGAAGCCTGAATTCTATGTGATCACGATCACGCCCTTTAATAATAAAATTGATTTTGTCGATGTTGGTCAAGCAGCATGGCGGATCAAGCACGACAACTTAAAGGAGATGTTGGGATTTATTTATGGTACGGCATTGAATAACCAACCCAAAAAGAATTTTCTGATTAACGACATTCCTGAAAAGGGAGAAATACCAACTATTTTTAAGGGAAGGCGTTCCGAATTTTTTACACTTGATTTAAAGGTAGATAAGCTGGCCGTTCCAAAATTTGATGATGAACGAATGGACAAAGAGATGGATGAATTATTGAAATTAATTTATCCGTTCAACTATAGCCTTACCGATCTTACCATAGAAGAAAAAGACTTGCGCAAACAAGGTACGCCATATGTATTGTGCTTTGTCCATACCCGAAATGTTGTGGCTAAAGAAATCTTAGGGTACGATATGACCAAATCTGAAAGTGCATTAGCTTCTGTTACCTATCCGAATGGTGCTTTACAATTAAAAGCCATTCCTTCCGAAACATATGTATACAAATTCTATTTACGCCACATTGATTCTGGCAATGTTTACCTCGGCACTAAATGGGACGCTGATGTTACCTGGCAAGAGGCCTTACGGAATCATGTGAAAGGATTTACTGCTATGTTGAAGTAGGTCAGGGGGTGGTATTCTGCCGCTTGTTGATAATCAACGCTGCAATAATTACTAAGGCAAAAAATACATATTTATTAAAATGAAAATTTTGGTGCCAGCCAAAGTCCCAACCGTGTCCGAAAATTCCACCAAAGATTCCTCCGATCATACCCATTATTCCTCCGATTATTCCAAAGATCCCGCCAAAAATTCCCCCTATTAATCCAATTATACCACCAAAAATTCCGACCACAATTCCAAATACTACAGCTGCAGCAGCTATCCAGAATGGGAAGGTGATGATTAGAATTAAAACCAGCAAAACGGTGGACGATCGCGACATATTCATTGAGTTTTTGTGATCAACGCAAAAATCATTCAAAAGAGAATTGTATTAGAAATCTCTTTAATTTGAAACATAAGGGTGTTACAAGTGTTGAAAAATGAACAGTCTATTCTAAAACCGTACACATTTGCAGAAGAATCAATTTCTCTTTTTATAGTTGATGACAGCCCAAGAATTTAATACAACACCAAATGCAGCTGCTGCCAAAAGGTGAAAGCGAATATCGTATAGGGAACTGCCCTTTAACACCACCATTCTCATTACGTCAATAAAATAAGTAACAGGATTGAATTTTGTAAAAATCTGCGCCCACATGGGCATGCTGTCAATGGAGGTATAAAGCCCTCCTAACAAAATAAAAATCATCATAAGAAAAAATGAAATGAGCATGGCTTGCTGCTGTGTCTGCGAGTAGGTTGACACCAACAATCCCAAACCTAAAATTCCCATTAAATAGATCGCGGCAAAAACGTAGATCGTTAATACATTTCCAACGGGATTAATTCCATAAAAAATCCGAGACAATATCAAGCCAATGGTAAGAATCACTAAGCCAAGAATCCAAAACGGAATGAGTTTACCAAGGATGAAGACGTACTTGTGAATTGGAGTAACGTTTATTTGTTCAATAGTTCCTACCTCTTTTTCTTTCACAATATTCAATGCCGCCAAAAACGAACCGACCATGGTGACTAAAATAACCAGGATGCCCGGCACCATAAAAATCTGATAGTTCATTTGAGGATTAAACCAGTTTATAGATGAAACCTGTATCATGGGCTGCGGATTTAGACGAGGCAACTGAATCCACTCCAGGCGGACATCACTGTTAAAATCATTGATGATGCTCCGCAGGTAAGCTCCCCCCAAATTGGCTTTCACACCGTTGATCGCATTGAGTACCATGAAAAGACTGGCATTGTCTTCTTTGATAAGCTGCCTTTCAAATAAAGGCGGAATTTGTAAAAGCAAATCTGCCTGATCGTGCTCAACGTAATCCAATGCTTTGTCGTATGACTCCGTATAGTCTACCAGGTTGAAATACCCCGATGCCTTTATCTTATTTACCAGTCTTGTCGAATAGGTAGAATGATCAAAATCTACTACACATATATTTACATTCTTGATTTCATAATCAGCAGCTAGCGGCAAGATCAACAATTGAACAGCCGGCATCATAAAAATAATTCGCAGGATAGCGGGATTGCGAAAAATCTGTCGAAACTCCTTCTCCAGTAAAATGCGAAGTATCCTCATTCCAACCGGGTTTTGAATTTCTTAATACTGATCGCCATAAGGAAAATTGTCATGGCTGTGAGGATGGCCGTTTCCTTCCACACGTTGATGAATCCAAGCCCTTTGATCATCACTTCCTTCACGATGTAGTAAAACCATTTTGCAGGGACAAGATTGGAAATTACCTGAAGAGGGATTGGCATGTTCTCTACTGGAAACATAAACCCGCTAAACATAATGGTGGGTAAAAACATACCCATCAACGATATTAACATGGCTGTTTGTTGTGAGTCTGATACCGATGAAATAAATAAACCCAGTGCAAGGGCTGTCAATGTGAATACAAAACATTCAAACACCAGCAATACAATACTTCCCCTTATGGGTACATCCAAAACATAAACACTCAACAACAAAATACTTCCAATGTTGACCATCGATAACAAAAGATAGGGGATCATCTTCGCCACAACTACACGCAGCGGAACAATAGGAGAAACCAGAATGACTTCCATGGTACCTAATTCTTTTTCTTTCACAATTGATATGGATGTCATCATTGCACACACCAGCATCAACACCATGGCCATTACACCCGGCACAAAATTGTATGAACCTTTCATCTGAGGGTTATACAAAAATCTCATTTCGGTATTGATGGTGTACGGAAAATTCTGATTACCCTTTATTTTGCTTTGATAATCCATGATGATGGCCGTTGCGTAATTCGTCAGCGTATTGGCAACGTTTGGATCCGTAGCGTCTGCTATAAGTTGAATTTGTGCTGTGTTGGCGTGCAATAATGTATTTTGAAACTGGGGTGGAAAAACTACTGCTAATTTTACTTTGCCTTCTTGAAATATAGGTTCTAATTCAGAAGAGGAGTTAAGGTTTTCTATCACATCAAAGTAGCGGCTTGCATTTAATTCCTGAATAATTGAAGCTGTGGTCTCATCTTTAGAGTTATCCAAAATTGCAATCCGAGAATTTTTAACTTCATTCGTGAGGGCAAACCCAAAAATGACAATCTGAATAACGGGCATTCCAAAAAGAATGAAGAGCGTCCGCTTGTCGCGAAACAAATGATAAAATTCTTTTTGAATAAAAAATAAAAACTGCTTCACTATATAGTTGTTGATTGCTCGTTAGTCGTTGTTGGTCAGTTTACAAGACCGAAAAACTATTAATCACCCCTCTTTGCTTTTCTAGCAAGTTGTACAAACACTTCTTCCATGGTTGACGCATTGAATTTCTTTTTTAATTCAGAGGGCGCATCCAATGCATCTATTCTACCATCTACCATAATAGAGACTCGATCACAATATTCGGCTTCATCCATATAATGTGTGGTCACAAAAACCGTTGTCCCTTCATGGGCGGCTTCATAAATCATTGTCCAGAATTCTCGTCTTGTCACCGGATCAACACCTCCTGTTGGTTCATCCAGGAAAACAATTTTTGGTTGGTGTACCATAGCTACTGAAAAGGATAGTTTTTGCTTCCATCCCAATGGCAATGATTTTACAAGCTTATCCACCTGGTCCTCCAGATGCAGGTGCTGTACCATAAATTCAGTTTTAGATTTTATTTGTCCATCTGTTAAACCATAAATACCTCCATAGAATCGTATATTCTCCCGTATAGTTAAATCCTCATACAACGAAAATTTCTGGCTCATATAGCCAATGTTTTTTTTTATTTTCTCTGGGTCATTATACAAATCGAACCCCGCAACAATGGCCTTGCCACTGGTAGGGAATGACAGACCACACAGCATTCGCATAGCTGTAGTTTTGCCAGCACCATTGGCTCCAAGAAATCCAAAAATCTCCCCTCGACTAACGCTAAACGAAATAGAATCTACTGCCGTAAAAGAGCCAAATCTTTTTGTGAGCTGTTCAACTGATATTACTTTATCTTCCATCATTTGCGCATGAGTTCCATAAAACAATCTTCGATGGTAGCAGGGATTTGTTTCACTTCCAGATCACTGGAAATGGTTGACAAGATCTGTTTTGCATTTTCCAAACTATAGGTTTCGTCTTTGAAAACAACGTGATGATATTGACCAAAAGGATAACAAGTATCAATTGCATCAAGCGCAAGTATGTCGAGCATTAGTTGGTACATGTTGCCCGATCTTACTGACCACAATGGTTTTTTGAAACTCTCCGTTATTCCGCGTGGAGAGTTTATTTGCATAATTCTTCCTTCCTGCATTAATGCAACCCTGTCACAAAGACTAGCTTCATCCATATAAGGCGTAGATACAATGATAGTGATTCCATGAATTTGCAGTTGCCGCAAGAGCTCCCAAAATTCTTTTCGCGAAACAGCGTCAACACCGGTTGTAGGTTCATCAAGAAATAATACACTCGGCCGATGAATGAGCGCGCAGCTTAAAGCGAGCTTTTGCTTCATGCCTCCAGAAAGCGCGCCTGCCCTTCTTTTCTTAAAAGGTTCTATCTGCTGATAAATTGTTTTTATCAAATCATAATTTTCCTCGAGGGTTGTGTTGAAAAGTGTAGCAAAAAATGCAAGGTTTTCTTCAACAGTCAAATCCTGGTAAAGGGAAAAACGACCTGGCATATAGCCAACACGCTTTCTTATCTCTTTGTATTTATTGACTACTTCAAATCCATCTACCCATGCATCTCCAGCATCAGCAATCATTAATGTGGTAAGAATCCTGAACAATGTGGTCTTGCCGGCACCGTCTGGTCCAATCAACCCAAACACCTCACCTCTATTCACTTCGAATGAAATATCTTCCAGGGCTGTCACTATCGACTTCTCTGTTTTAAATGTTTTCTTAATGTTATGAACTTTTACTGCAATCATGGAATCGTTTGTAGCTGTTCGTTGCTTGTTATATGTCATTTGAGCTTTTCGAAGAACCCATAAAAATAAATGCGCGAACTAATTAAATGTCACTTCGCCATACATTCCTATTTTCAAAAACCCGTCATTCTTGACTTTAATTTTAATGGCATAAACCAGGTTGGAGCGCTCATCTTTTGTCTGAATCGTTTTGGGGGTAAATTCAGCTTTGTCCGATACCCATTCCAAAATACCTTCATAGGCATTAGATCCATCCTTACCGTCATCAACCATCACCTTTACTTTTTGGCCCAATTTCACCGCGGTGAGCTGATCTCCTGAAATGTAGGCCCGAAACAATATTGTAGATAGGTCGGCTATTTTGTATATGGCTTTTCCGGCCATGATCACCTCATCTTGTTCGGCATACTTTATGAGTACAGTCCCATCAATAGGATTGACGATAACAGATTTCGTGAGCTGATCCTCCAACTGTTCAATCTGTGCCTTAATTGGAAGTGTTTCGCTTTGTATCGATCGCGTAGTAATTGCCAAAGAAGTTTTCAGGGACTGATATTGTTTCTTAAGGAGATCCAACTGAGCATTCAAGTCATCTAGCTGCTTTTTAGTGGCGGCATCATCTTTCAATAAATTTTCAACTCTCTTTTTTTCATATTCAACAGTTTCAATTTGTTTTTGTAAAGTAGATAGTTGGCTTTCCGCATCAGGCTGCTTTGCGAGAAGTGCCGTAATTGAATACTGCAATTGTTTCTTTTTCAGAAAAAGTTGTATCGTGTCAATGTAACCTATTGATTGGCCAGCTTTTACTTGAAGGCCTTCAGCTATTTTCAATTCGACTATCTTTCCTGTTGCTTCTGCAGAGACAATGACCTCATCTGCTTCAAAATTTCCAGTGGCATCGAAGTCATTTGAATCTTGCCCGCAGGAAACAAGCATAAAAATTAATAAGGCGGATGTCAATAGATTCCTCATGGTAAATATATTTTAGTTTCCAATGGTTGTTTGATAATTATACTGTGCAAGCATAAGCTGAACCTCGTGCAGCAATAAATTTTGCCGGGCTGCTTCCTCTGCATTTAGCTCTCTCAAATAATCACTGGTTGAGATTACACCGTTTTCATGCTGCGATTGGGATGTCTTTTTTATTCGTGTGCGTAAAGCGATAATCTGATTGTCGACATCAATAAGCGCTTGAAGTTTGCTTACCTCCTGACTTTGTTGCTTCAGAGTAAGATTTGTATTAAAAAGAAAAGCGTCTTTTTGTGAATTAACTATTTGGGTATTCACTTCCAACAATTGCTTATCTCTTTTAGAATTATAGAATCCTGATAGGGCCCAATTGAATCTAAATCCACCCAAGTAATAAAAATCAAATTCATTTTTTAACACGTTTAGAGCTGGTCTTCCATACCCTCCTTGAGCAAAAAATCCCAGCTTAGGAAGCGTGCGAGAACCGGATGCCCTGTATTGCACACCTAAAAGTTCATTTTGAAATTGATAAAGGGTGAGTTCTGGCCGTTTGATGGAAGGCTCAATGGTAGAAACAATGTCTATCGGTTTCACAAGAACAGTATTTTGATTTAATTGTTGATTTATAAAATACCCAAGCATGTCGAGGTAAGCATTGCGTGCTGCTTTCATTTCAATGATACGCTGATCTGATTTCAAAAGTTCTGCCTGCATTATTTCAGCACTGGATTTGAAGGCTATACCATTCTTGATCGCAGATTCTGTTTTTGCCAGAGAGGTCTGTAAATCCTTTTGTAGAATATCAACTTGTGTCAACTGAGCATTCATCAACAAAACGCCAAAGAAAATCTGGTTAATTCTTTCTTTAATTCTATACAATTCGACTTCCAACTTCTGTTGTTCAATCTGAGCATTTGCCCTTTGAGTTGCGGTTTGACTTTTAACCACTCCTCCATCAAAAATATTTTGATTGATCTCTCCATAAACTTTATACTGATCTTTTGATAGTGGCTCAACCAATGTTACTGCCCCTGGAAGACGAGTAACTTCTGATTGATAAGTGGCCTGGCCATTTATTGATAGTTGAGGAAGATTTCCTGATTGCGTGTTAGCTATGGTAAACTCAAGGCTCCTGGCAAGGAGTTCTTTTTGCTTGATCAAAGGATAATTTTGCCTCGCATGTTCATAACATTGATCTAGGGTTAGTTGCGTGATCG
>JAENVX010000197.1 GCA_016650355.1 Bacteroidia bacterium
CAACAAGTCAGGCACCACGCGTGGACGAAGGAAGGCAAGAAATGTTGTACGAATTGGAGATAGCATTCAGCCAGATTCCTGAGGATAAGGAAGTGCCCTTTTGGATGGTGGACAGAATATTTAGAAATCTGCTAATCGACATCACAGGAAATACGCACCGTGCAGAATTTTGTATTGATAAGTTGTATTCACCTGATAGCTCAACTGGTAGGTTGGGCATTCTTGAACTACGCGCTTTTGATATGCCACCCAATAAGCAGATGTGCATCGTTCAGCTGTTGTTATTAAGATGCATAGTGGCCTTGTTTTGGCAAAAGCCATATAAAAAGAAATTGGTAAGATGGGGCACAACATTGTACGATAAATTCATGTTGCCTCATTATGTTCAACAAGACCTTGAGGAAGTGATGAATGACTTGCAAGAGGCAGGTTATCCGTTTCAGCTCCAATGGTTAGAACCATTTTTTGAATTCCGTTTTCCGCTGCACGGAAAAATAACTATTCAAAACATAGAATTGGAATTGCGGATGGGTATTGAACCCTGGCATGTCCTGGGAGAAGAGTCTTCGAATGCAAGTACTGCTCGTTTTGTCGATTCGTCAGTGGAAAGAGTTGAAGTGAAAGTAAAAAATTTTAATCACGAGCGTTACATGGTTACATGCCATGGCTCACCGGTTCCATTAAAGGAAACGACTATTAAGGGCGAGTATGTTGCTGGAGTTCGTTATCGTGCCTGGAGTCCGCCTTCAGCATTACACCCAACATTAGGAAAAGATGTTCCATTAGTGTTTGATATTATTGATACATGGAACAGCCGCTCAATTGGTGGCTGCACCTATCATGTTACCCATCCGGGTGGACGAAATTATGACACGTTCCCTGTAAACGCCTACGAAGCGGAGGGCAGGAGGATAAGCCGCTTCTGGACAGAAGGACATACACAAGGCACTATAACACCATCAGTCGTGTATACGGGAATTTCACGATATTTGGAAAAGAACGATGTGCCAAAGAAATTTGATTCACCGCCTTTAAAAATCAGTCCGGAATACCCCAACACGTTGGACTTACGTCAACTTTAATCAAAATCATATTCTTAGTTAATTCTATCATTTATGAAATCAGGAATAAAGAAAAACGGAATCTCAAGACGTTCAGCAATTCAATCTTTTTTGGGATTGGCTGGTGCTATGGCATTGCCAACAAATTCAATTGCTATTGGATTGGAGGCCAAAGATAAAACAGCTGTTAAAATCACTAGGCTTGAAACATTTCTAGTGAAGCCGAGGTGGATCTTCCTGAAAATTCACACCGATGCCGGTGTTGTGGGGTTAGGAGAGCCACTTCTGGAAGGAAGAGCCTTGACTATTCAAACTGCAATAAAAGAGATTGAGCCATACTTGATTGGCAAGGATCCACGCCAAGTGGTTCATCATTGGCAAGCCATATATAAACATGCTTTCTATAAGGGTGGCCCGATATTAACTAGCGCATTAAGCGGGATTGATCAGGCGCTGTGGGATATTAAAGGAAAATTACTCAACATACCTGTTTACGAATTATTTGGCGGGCCCACGCGAGACAGGGTGCGTGTTTATGGCAGGGCAAAAGATGCAGAAGAAACTTCAAAGAGATTAGCTGAGGGATATACAGTGATTAAAACGGGGGTGGCTAAGGAGAAGGGTAACCCTGCGCGGGCTGTAGAAAATCCACGGTTCATAAAATATGCTGTTGAGAATTTTGCAGCGATGCGAAAAGCAGGAGGCGATTCCATGGATATTGGAATTGATTTTCATGGCGCCATCCCTCCACAAACTTCCAAGATTTTGATAAAAGAGTTGGAGCCTTATCAACCAATGTTTATTGAAGAACCATGTCAGCCGCAGAACGTGGACGTACTTGCCGACATCGCACGCATGACTCATTTACCAATCGCAACAGGAGAAAGGATTTTTACCAAGTGGGGATTTCGCGAAATATTGGAAAAAGGTGCAGCCTCCATTCTTCAACCCGATCTATGCCATGCAGGTGGTATTACAGAAGGTCGCTTGATTGCTGGTATGGCTGAAGCTTATTATGCCGTCATTGCTCCACATAATCCTATGGGACCAATTTCACTTGCTTCAGGTTTACACTTGGCAGCCAGCATTCCCAACTTTCTGGTTCAAGAACAGGTAACGCTTGGGGAAGGATATCTAAAAACTCCATTTAAATTGGAGCAAGATGGAACAGTACTCATTCCGAAAGGTCCGGGTCTTGGCATAGAACTGGATGAAAATAAAATTTCAGATAAATTAGGTCATGATTGGAAAAACCCAGAAACTTATGATGCTAGTGATGGGTCTGCGGTTGAATGGTAAGCTTAATTTCAATGCATTCCCGGATCCAGATAATCCTAATCAAAATAAATATTTCTGATGTACATTATAAATTCAATACGGCTTATCAATTACATACGTATTCCGGATAATCATTATCAGGTTGATGAGAATATAATAGAATAGGTACATTTCTAAAACATGGAGCCGACAAACATTAAAACTTTATCAGGTATACTACCGAACGGCTATTTTGCTAATCAACCTTTGATTGATGAGTGTTTTGGCTTCCATGGCGATGTGAAAGAGCATTGGAAAAAATTAGTTGCTAACATTGAGGGATTTGGGCCTGTTGAATTAAAAAGCAGACAACAGGAGTTATTAAAGTTGCTTCAGGAAAACGGAGTTACTTATAACGTTTATGGAGATTCAGATGGCCTTAATCGTCCATGGTTATTAGATACAATGCCATTAATTATTTCTGCTGCGGAGTGGCGAATTACGGAAAGGGGTATGAAGCAGCGGGCATTTGTACTGAACAAAGTGCTGGAGGATTTATACGGAGAACGAAAATTATTAAAACAAGGTATCATTCCTCCTGAGTTGATTTATGCACATTCGGGTTTCCTGCGTCCTTGTGATAAGATAAAATTACCTGGTGAAAATCAATTGATTCTTTACGCTGCTGATCTTTCGCGAGGGCCTGATGAAAAAGTTTGGGTGTTGAAAGACCGCACTCAAGCGCCATCAGGAATGGGTTACGCGGTTGAAAACAGAAGAGCCCTTAGCCGGGTATTACCCGAATTGTTTAAGAATCACAACACAGCCAAGTTGGGAGGGTTTTTCAATAATATGATGCAGTCATTTATTGAAATTTCTCCGCAAGAGAAAGAGCAACCCAGGATTGTGCTTCTTACTCCAGGTCCACGAAATGAGACTTACTTTGAACATGCTTTCATGGCATCATCACTTGGTTTCACCCTTGTACAAGGTGAAGATCTTGTTGTACGAGATGGATTTGTTTGGATCAAAACGGTAGAAGGTCTTGAAAGGGTAGACGTCATCCTGCGCAGGGTTGATGATAGTTTTTGCGACCCACTGGAGCTGAGGGAAGATTCACATTTGGGTATACCAGGTTTACTTGAAGCAATAAGGAAAGGGAATGTTGCGGTAGCCAATCCATTGGGCAGTAGCATCCTTGAGAATACCGGTTTGATGGCGTTCATGCACAATGTATTCAAATATTTTCTCAACGAAGATCCTATTTTTCAAATGGTGGCCACCTGGTGGTGCGGACAAAAGAAAGAATTGGATTATGTCATTCAGAACATAGACACATTAGTTATTAAAAAAATTGATAGGTCACTGGGCTTTGAAACCGTGATGGGTAGCAGACTTTCAAAGGCTCAGAAGGAAAACCTTCTCAGACAAATCAAATCACAGCCCTATCTGTATGTAGGACAGGAAGAAGTGGGATTTTCGACAAGCCCTGTTTTTACCAATGGCAAAGTTGAGCCACGTCACACAGTGTTTCGAACGTTCCTTGTGGCTGCGAAAGGAAAGTATGAAATTTTGCCGGGTGGCCTCACGCGCTGTTCACCCGAAAAGGGAAGTTTCTTAGTGTCGAATCAGGATGGAGGGATTGCAAAGGATACGTGGGTGGAAGCTCCGGTAAAGACTTCAGCACCCTCGCTCTTTCATCACAATGATTTAAAAAGAAAGTCGGTACTCCCAAGTCGAGCGGCTGAAAATCTTTTTTGGGTCGGCCGATATTCTCAGCGAGTACTTCGTACTTCACGATTCCTCAGAATTGTTTTGCGAAATTTGAATCAAACCGGGTATCTAAATAATGGACAAGAGTCAGAGGCTCAGAAAGCATTGCTACGCACCGTAACTCATTTGACAGGAACTTATCCTGGCCTGTTGGAGGAGGACAAAGATGATGCTTTTGTTGAAAATCGACTAAGTGAAATGCACCAGCTGATTTGTAATCCAGACTTGGTTGGTGGTCTTCTTTATTCGCTCAATAGTTTATTAAAAGCAATGTATTCCGTTCGCGATCGTTGGCCAGTGGATAACTGGCGGATTATTGATGACATCGAGAGTGTGAAGCGCAGACTTGCATTATTAGAGCCACAGGGCATTCGACACGTGTTCGGTTTACTAGACCGTATGAATGGCAGCCTGCTTTCTTTTTTAGAGATGAACCGCCAAAGTATGTATAGAGGAGAAGGTTGGACTATCTACAGAATCGGGCAGCTTCTTGAGGAAATTTCATTGGAGTTAACACAATATCGTTCCTTATTAACATTTGAATACGATGAGAGCGATGAGTTTCAAGTGTTGGAAGCGTTGTTGATTAGCAACCAGAATATTTCGAGCTATAGATCTATATATCGGACTTATTTTGATGTAGAGCCAGCACTTGACTTATTGTTTTTGAATAAGAAGAATCCAGGTTCAATAATGGCGCAATTGGAACAATTGCAAAATTATATTGAGCAGCTTCCAAAAAACGACAATCCAGTAATTACCAACGAGATTTCAAATATTTCATTTGAATGTTATAGCATGGCAAGACTTATTACGGTTAAGAAATTAATGACGCTAGAGCCAGAAAGTAATTTTCGAAAGGAACTTGATCTTTTTTGTGAAGAGTTGAGTACTAAGATTGCCGCATTATCTGGAAAACTGACGGCTAACTATTTTAGTCATTCAACCTATCAATATCAGGGGGAGAAGATTGGATTTGACTTGGAAGTTTAAGATGAAGTATAAAATCCGACATACAACCGAGTACACGTATCAGGAGCCGGTCAGCACCTGTCTTAACCGACTTTGCTTAACACCGCTTAGTTTGCCTGAGCACCATTGTATTTCTTCTGAAATAAAAATTGAGCCTACACCTGACGAGATGAACTATCGAACGGATTTCTACGGCAATACGCTCCTTTTTTTTTCAACGTATAAAGAACATGACCATCTTGAAATAACTGCACTCAGTGAAGTAACTATTGATGGCCGAACTAATGCCACGCTCGCTTCGGGTTCAATGGTTTTATCGAAGGATGTAAAATCTACTCTTTCGCAGAATCCTGAAGAAAACCAGGATGAGATAGAGTTTGTACTTCCTTCTCAGTATGTACCAGATAGTGAAGTAATAAAAAATTTCGCATCAGATTGTTTCTTCCAGGAGTCAACATTATGGAATAGTTGTCAGCTATTGATGGGCAAAATTCGTAATGACATAGAATTTAAGCCTGGCTTCACAACGATCAATACGCCCGTGGAGGCAGTTGTAAAAGGAAAGAAAGGTGTCTGTCAGGATTTCGCCCACCTCATGATTGCGTGCCTGCGCAATATGGATATTCCTGCACGCTATGTTAGCGGCTATATCGAAACACTACCGCCACCGGGCAAGAAAAAGTTAATAGGCACGGATGCTTCTCACGCCTGGGTGTCTGTCTACTTTCCCGACATTGGATGGGTGGAATTTGATCCAACTAATAATCTCCTTCCATCTGATAAACATATTACCGTTGCCTTTGGCCGCGACTATCACGATGTAGCACCGATCAAAGGTGTTGTTTTCGGTTCGGGTAAGCAGACCTTGGATGTGAAGGTAGATGTTGAGCGCGTGGATAAGACCTTGTGATTACGCTTTTATCGGTCTCACTTTAACATTTAATGATTGCTCTACAATCACGAAATGATTGGCAGGAATCATTGTCCAGCTTTCATCTTCCGTAAGTTTTTCAGAAACTATTAGAACAGCTTGATCATCATCTTCCGGAGCCTCCAATTTAGTAATTCCATCCTCTACGATATATCTGCTTCCCTCTGAGTGGTATAAAGTTAGCGGCTCTTCTTTTGGATTAGTACAATATCTTGTACCAACAATGAACAAACCATTGGTGACTACCATGTTTAAATATGCATCTTCATTAATATCGTATTTGATCATTAATTTTTTTAAAGCGCTATACGTATTTTCAAAAGCGTCAATCACTGATTCCGGATTTATTGTTTTATGATTTTTGAAAAGATAATCGAGAAGGTAGGCGAATATATGTTCCGAATCGGTTTGACCTTTAATCCAATTATACATTTCATCGCTGAGTGGCTCGCGTATGTGACGCTTAATTTTGCCAAACTGTTCGACTCCTCCATTGTGAGCCATTAACAGATTTTTATATGGAAAGGGGTGACAATTTGATTCTGAGACTTCACCCACGCTCGCTGCCCGCACATGTGCCAGCAAGCATTCCGTCTTAATTTTTGGAGCAAGATTCCGAAGGTTTCGATTGCTCCATGCTGGATTTACTGAAACAAAAGTAATCGGCTCGTTATTAACCTCCGGTACGTACCATCCAATGCCGAATCCATCTCCATTGAGGGGCTCTTCAATTTCTTTTGCATTTATACTTTGATTGACTAACGAGTTCTTTGGCTGATAGAGCAACTTATCCATGATGATGGGGGTGCCACGGTAGGCCATGAGTCTGCACATACGATTTCAGTTTCCTGAAAAGTTACTAAAAATCCCAACAATAGGTTTGTACGTTGATTTAGTTTGCTGGAGCTTTTCCAAAAGTTGCTGGAGTGGCTCTTCCGCTTTACGAAGCTTTTAAGAATAAAAACTTGAATTTTTATTTCTTTTCAAATTTTAAAGAAACGGAGTTCATGCAGTAACGAAGGCCAGTTGGCTTTGGCCCATCAGCGAAAACGTGACCCAGGTGACCACCACAACGACTACAAACTACTTCATCGCGCACCATACCATAGCTGTTGTCTGTACCAACTGTAACTAAAGTATCCCGAAGAGGTTGATAAAAACTAGGCCAGCCGCTACCCGATTCAAATTTGGTCGTGGAACTAAATAATTCCTGATGACAACCAGCACAATAATAAATTCCTTTTTCATGATTATCCCAATATTCTCCAGTGAAGGCCCTTTCCGTTCCTTTTTCTCTTAAGACTTCAAACTGGAGCTGACTTAACTCCTTTTTCCATTCGTCATTCGTCTTTTTCATGAATTCATTGCTTTTTTTAGTTTCATTCTTAGTGCCAGGCTTATTCTGTGCACAGGCAGAAAGTGAAAATAAGATAACGAATAAAGGTAGGAATTTGATATTTCTCATACATCCAAATTATTTATCAAGTTTAACTAAGAATCTAGTGAAATTGTTTTTCAAATGTACAAGAATGTAACGTTGGCGACATTATTAAATTGCTCTTCCTTTTTATAAGCATTGAGTGTTACCAGGTTGGTTTGACCATCTCTTAGTGAATTGGGTGAGCTAGGTGAACTAATGTAATTTTTGGAAGTTAACAGTGTAGCCAGAAATGCAAAGAACCCCTCCGTCTGAGGGGTTCTTTGTTACCTAAACCTAAACCTATGAGAAGACCTCTCTGCTCATAGTCAGTTCAACGAACTGTAGGTTCAAGGGTTTCAAAGATTTAGAATTTTATCCTTATTTTTTTATCAGAGGTTAGATTTAGGCTCATGAAAACATTTAAGCAGTTTAAACACTCGTTTTTAATTTAGTACTGAATTGTTTTTTGAATTTATCAACCTTCGGTCTTATAACAATTTTGCAATATCCTTGATTGGGATTTAGAGCAAAATAATTCTGATGATTATTTTCAGCCTTGTAAAAATCTGCGATCGGGCTAATCTCTGTCACAATCGGATTTTTGAATAGACTTGAGGCTTCTAGTTGCTTTTTGTAAACTTCTGCAGACATACGCTGACTCTCGTTATGATAAAACACAACGGATCTGTACTGCGTGCCTTCATCGGCTCCCTGTCTATTAAGTGTAGTAGGGTCGTGTGTATTCCAAAAAACTTCCAGGAGTTCCTCAAAGGATACAATTTTAGCATTGAATGTTATTTGGGTTACTTCAGCATGACCTGTTGTTCCGGTGCAGATCTCTCTGTAAGACGGATTTTTTACGCATCCGCCTGCATAGCCTGATTCAACTTTCTCAATGCCACGAACATTAAGGAATACCGCTTCGGTACACCAGAAGCAGCCAGCACCAAACGTTGCTACTTCTACTTCAGCTGAATTCATGAAATTTATCGTCTTGCATTTCTAGTCACCTAAAAGTTCTGATAAAAAGCTCTCATGGCCTCAGCAAGTTTCTTATCCAATTCAACTTTTGTTTGATTCCGTAAATAGTCCCTTCCCATATTTGGTTCCCGTCTTTCCACTAACTTTTTGTTTCCCGATCCCAATGCACGCAAGTCACCTGAATAAATTGCCCAGGAGTCTGTCCATGTTACATCGCTTGCTATATCTGCATTGCGAAGTTCGGCCTTGTTTTCACCATCAACAATGAGCAGAGTTAGTGATCCCCGTGCAGTTACCTTCTTTTCGAAAATGGTGACTTTGGCGGAGACTTGTTCAAAGGCTGGAACTTTTTTTCCATTCACAGTCTTCTCGCCCGTTTTTACGCTATCTTTTTGTTCCTCCACCCGCTTGGAGATACTTGGAAAGCCTTCTTTATAACCATTAACAATGACCTTTAAGAACTGGTCAGCTTTACCAATTTTATTATCCTCCGCGTTCCTTGGCGTATAGAATTTAACAAATTGATTGGCTGTGTATCCAAATATAACAGGATCAAAGTTCCAGTCGTAAAGATTTCCGAGACCTGATTCGACAATCACTTTTAATGTGGCGTTGAACTTCGCCTTTTCAATCATCTCAATCGACTCACGATAGCCAGGTACATAAATGTTGGCATCCGAAAAATAGAAGTAGGCATCTTTGGCATCTTGTCTGCTACTTCTCATCATCGATTGTATGCCTGCCTCATAGCTCTCCTCGGCAGCCTTATTTTTCATGTCCGTCAGTTCCTTGTATTTGCTCTTGGGTGATGGCACAACTTTTAGGGCACCCGGTGAAGCCCGTATTTGCTCATATAAATTGTTAATCTTTTCGTAGTCACGCACAGCTGCGCTGTACTTAAAGTTTGCGTTTGAGTTTATTTGGTTTTGAACATCTGTTTCTAAATAATCCACAGCTGGCTGGTAGCTGAGCTTGAGAATTTCACGAGACTTTTTGTGGTCAGGATTTTGTCGCAAACGTTGAACGGCAGTAAGCACTGCATCGTAATAGTCACCATGCTTATATGCACTTTTTCCAGAGCTGCAGCCGTTGAGAACTAGGACAATAAGGCAGTAAAGTATACGCTTCATAATTCTATTTTGAACCATTAAAGTAACAAATTTAATGCCTTAAATTAAATTACTTCTGGGCGAAGAAATCAACAAGGATATCGTCAATAAGATTTCGCCAATTGCCCCAGGAGGCACCCTC
>JAENVX010000198.1 GCA_016650355.1 Bacteroidia bacterium
CATATGTCAAGTTAATTTTTTGGGCATCTGTGTTGTGAAAAAATCGCTCTTCTAACCGAAATCGGAATTGTATATCAAATTTCTTTACGGTGGCGATGTCGTAACTCATGGATTGAAAAAAACGCAACTCGGGTACAGTGAGGTTTTTTGTATTCGTAACCCACGAGCCTGTAATACCAGCAGTAACACTATTTTTTGACTTAGAAATATAATTGGCGTATGAGTGACCAATGAATTGACGCTGTTGATCGGGTTGAATAGCCCTTCGTTCGTCAATTTCATTTTGCCAGCTCCATTTTTCATTGAAGTGAAGTTGATTGAAATAGCGTATCCAATAGAGGTTGGCAGAAGACTGAGCAGAAACGGAGAAACACTGAAGAGCCATTAAGACCCCAAATCCTAATTTTAATTGAAAGCTGAAATTAGTTTTCAAACAGAGAAACTCTCACCGCATCCACATGTACGGGAGGCATTGGGATTGATGAATTGAAATCCCTTTCCATTAAGTCCATCTGAGAAATCGAGTGTGGTACCCAGGAGATACAATAGACTTTTCTTATCTACTAAAATTTTCACTCCTTTATCTTCAAAAACCTGATCGGCAGGATTTATCTTATCATCAAAGTCAAGGTCATACATCAATCCTGAGCAGCCTCCACCTTTTACAGAAACGCGAATGTTATGATTGGCAGTACGTCCTTCTTCCTGAAGCAGGACATCAATTCTATCTTTAGCTTTATCGGTTACGCTTATCATTTTCAGTTTCTGTTAAGATATCGGATTCAATACAACACTAAACACGGTGATTGTGTTCCTGTCCCTGCCATAATATAATTTTTCAAGGGCATCCAAAATATTGCTTGCTCGAAAGTAGGAAGTATGTAATTCATTGGTACTCATAGCAACCCATTGGATAGTATATGAATTTTCCTTTTCCTTAAAATTCTGGACATAACCCCACATTTTGCGAAGCGTGTCAACTTTATCAGAGCCGGTTTCGGAATGAAACAAAAAAGATTGGCTGTGCCGCGGATTAATAGTTATTAGATCCAGTTTAGTTTTCCCATCCATCATGCCGAACTCAAAAACGAGGTCGCTTGTACGCAAGCCAAGATAATCCTTGATTCGTTGCTGAATACGTGCTGCTTCTACATGTATGTCGCTGGCCGTTTCGGTCATGATTTTAGCTATTTCGATCTTAAAACTTTCGGAAACGGTTAAAAGTTTCCAATTTTCAATCAAAATTACTCAAAAACATCTCAAGTTGTAGCCATGGATAAATTAGAACACATTGGCATTGCCGTTAAGAATCTGGAAGAATCGAATAAAGTATTCGCTAAGTTGCTTGGTAAGGCTCATTATAAGATTGAAAATGTAGAGGAGGAGGGTGTACGAACTTCTTTTTTTGATGTGGGTGGGATAAAAATTGAATTGCTTGAAGCCACCCGATCGGACTCTCCGATTGCGAAGTTTATTGAGAAGCGAGGTGAGGGCCTTCATCATCTTGCCTTTGCAACGGAGCAACTTGACAGAAAGTTAGCAGAACTTTCAGCAGAAGGATTTGAACCACTCTCAGACAAACCAAAGGTTGGTGCCGACAACAAAATGATAGGTTTTATTCATCCGAAAACTACCAATCGTGTGCTAATAGAACTTTGCCAAGAAAAGAAATAAAATTTACTAAGACCAAAACAAAATCAAGGAAGCCACAGATTTAAGATCTGCAGCGAAAAACTAAACACTATGCAAGACAAGCGATCAGAGATTTCTTCATTGGGCGAATTTGGACTTATTGAGAGAATAAGCCAAAACATTCTACTGCAAAACGCTTCATCCTTAAAAGGGATTGGAGACGATGCTGCTGTGATTGATGCGGGGGAAGATTGTGTCCTGTTTTCTA
>JAENVX010000199.1 GCA_016650355.1 Bacteroidia bacterium
ATCAAAAACTTGCTGAAGTTTCGGATGCAACAATTCTGTCTGATTCTTACGAGGCTGCCAAGACCGATGGGGATGAGTTATTTGGAAAGGGTGATGTTAAAAAAGTCTTCACTAGTTCAACGAACATCATTGAGGTCACGTACGAAACACCCTACCAGGCACATGTGCCCATGGAACCGATGAATGCAATTGTCAGCATTGGTGAAACCGAAGCTGAGTTTTGGGGTTCAACACAAAATCCAAATGGCATCCGATCCTACATATCGAAAAAATATAATCTACCGGAAGACGCAGTGAAAATCAATTACACATTTATGGGTGGTGGTTTTGGCCGCAGGTCGATGACCGATGTTGCGGAAGAAGCGGCTGATCTCTCAAAAAAATCGGGAGCGCCTGTGAAAGTAATGTGGACTCGTGAGGATGATCAAACGCAAGGACCATTTCGGGCATGTAGCTTAAATGTGTGCAGAGCTGTACTGGATAATGGCAAAGTAACGGCATTGGAACATAAAGTGATCGCGCAGGAAATTCAAAACCAAACGGGAAGTGATATGAAAGCCGGCCGTCAGTTGATGGGCGGAATCAATACGGACTTCCTGATACCAAATCTTTCGGTTAAAGGAATACTTCGAAAAAGACACGTTCCCATTTCCTATTGGAGGGCTGTCTATCACTCCACCAATCCGTTTGCGCACGAGTGCTTCATAGATGAACTCGCCATCAAAGCAGGGAAAGACCCGTTACAGTTCAGGCTCGATATGCTTGACCATCCGCGATATCGCAGAGTCTTACAAAGTGTTGCTGAAAAAACAAATTGGACAGCACCTAAGAAGAAAGGTGTTGGAAGAGGAATTGCTGCAGTAGAAAGATCGGGTGCGTACTTTGCGATGGTGGTGGAAGTAAGGCAAGATGGTAAAAGTATAGTACCCTTTAAAATTACAACTGCAATTGATTTGGGCATATGCATAAACCCTGATACTGTCAGAGCACAGACGGAAGGTTCTATCGTGATGGCATTGGGTGCAGCCTATGCAGGCTTAACTGTAAAAAACGGTGCTATTGTTGAACAAAACTTCAATACATATCCAATGTTGAAAATCAATCAATGCCCGGAAATCGAAACATTCATTTTAGATAGTGAAGCTCCACCTGATGGTGCCGGTGAGGCTGGACTGCCAACTGTTGCACCTGCGTTGGCCAATGCTATTTTTGATCTTACCGGCAAGCGAATAAGAAAATTGCCTATTGATATGGATGGTATTGTGTAGGAAAGATACACTTAAATCAAAGAGCGGGACTGCTATTACTTAACATTCATAACCTGATCAACAAAGTTGAATGTTTTGCCATCCGTCATTAAGAGGCTCATAGTAAATTTGACTTTTACTTCTTTGAATGGTTTCACTTCAAGCCGTATCCTAT
This sequence comes from Bacteroidia bacterium, assembly GCA_016650355.1. GTDB lineage: Bacteria > Bacteroidota > Bacteroidia > Cytophagales > Cyclobacteriaceae > ELB16-189. Next base: position 1,423 of record JAENVX010000199.1, read on the forward strand.
GCGAATCATAATCATAGATGGCACTGTTTTGAGTTATAAAGTTCTCAACACGCTGAAAGTCACTTTCGTATTCATGCGCCATTACAAATCGATCTGTTATATTCTGACCTTTCAGGATAAGATCATTTTCTCCAGTTAGTTTTAGTTCAGACTGCGATATTATTTTTATTTCCTTAAAAGATTGGATTGCCTTTAATGGAGCTGGGCTACAAGCCATTGCACCTGTTATAAATAAAGAGGTTGGACTGTCGCTAGTAAAGGATATAACCCTTCTATCCGTTATGTTGAGCGTTTTAAAGATATCTGTGTATTCATATGTTTTTGAAGTGTCGATTTCAATATAGCTTGAGTTGTTTGTAACAAGCTCAAATGCTATTATATCAAATGTGTTTCCTCCTGTTTTATCTCCACAGCCACATGGACACAATAGATAACATGACGTTGGTATTATTCCAGTAAACGTCAAAGTAAGAAAGACAATTAGGACCTTTTTCATAAACTCGCTGCTGCCTTGGCGTAGTTGAAGGTAGGTGAAATAATAATTTTCAGCAATACCTATGTGGTATTTGGTTTAGATTCAATATCGAAACTACTCCCCTTTTAAAGAATCAACAGGATTAAAATTTGCCGCCCTTATCGATTGGTAGCTAACTGTAAACAGTGCCAGCACAAACACGATAACTCCGGCAAGTATAAATACTCCCGCACCTAAGTTAACCCTGTATTCGAATGCACTAAGCCATTGCTGGGTGACATACCAGGCAATCGGGCATGCGAGGGCGAAAGCCAGTAGAACTTCCTTGGTAAAGGAAAAGGAGACCATCAGGAAAAGATTCAGCACGCCAGCACCTAACACTTTTCGAATTCCCAGTTCTATGGTCCTTCGTTCCACATGATAATTAGCTAAGCCCAACAAACCCAGGCAGGCTACGAGTATGCTCAGCATTCCTCCCATCTGAAAAATCATTTCTGCCTTTTTTTCAGACACATAAAAAGTATTCAATTGTTCGTTAAGGAAATGATATTCAAGCGGTGTCTCAGGATCGAATTGTTCACAAATTTTAGCAGCACCTTCAATTAGCTGTTTGGTATCCCCAGATACTTTCAGCGTAAAGTAGTCAATAGACTGAATAGGGTTTTTGTGATACCCGATAATCATGGGTGCAATTTTTTGATGGAGAGACTGGAAGTTAAAATCATTGAGGACGCCTATGACGTGTACATTCCAATCGCCATTACGAGTGCCAATGCGAAGCATCGCACCTACCGGGTTTTTTAAATTCATAGCCAAAGCTGCGGATGCGTTAATGACTACATTCATAGAGTCCGCTACATCATTTCCTGTAAAGAAATTACCTGCAGTGAGCCGAAGCTGATAGGTGTCAATCATGTCTTCGTCAAAACCCATAAAATAGGTCTGGAGTGAGTCACCTTTAGCATTGGTTTCATTCAGGTTTTTAATATATACTTCACGAATATTTTTCCATTCACCAGGTACCCGAGAAGAAACAGCAACATGTTGAACACCCGCCAGATTAGAGAATTCATTCTTCATGGCTTGAAACTGATTCCGCACTTTACCACTATTAATATCAATTATCATTAAGTGGTCTTTGGAAAACCCAATGTCTTTCGTTTCTATAAAATTCATTTGGTTTCCTATCACAAGCATAGCAACAATCATCACAATGGTGATCGTAAATTGAAACACCACAAGGGCTGTTCTCAGGTCAATCTTTTTGCGGGTGTAGTTGATATTATTTTTTAATGTGGCTACAGGTTTAAGTTTGGCCAGGTAGAAAGCAGGATAGCTCCCTGCAACTACGCCAATTATTAATGTGATAAGTAAAAGCGAAGGCATGAATTCCGCTAGGGTAGCAAGCGTAAGGTCAAAATTCTTACCGGTGATCGAATTGAAATATGGAAATGACAAATCCATCATCACAATGGCCAAAAGCATGGACACGAGCGTGATGAGAAATGCCTCCGTTAAAAATTGAAAGATCAATTGGGATTTGAAAGCACCGGCTACCTTGCGAATACCAATCTCTTTGGAACGTGAAGAAGCTTTGGAGGTCGTTAAATTGATGTAATTAATTGCTGCAATAAGCAGCAAAAAGACAGCCATCGATGAAAAAATATATACATATGAAAGCTGACCGTGTTCTGCTTCCACGCCAAATTGAACATCCGAAGAATGCAGGTAAATATCTTGTATGGGTTGAAAAATTGTTTCCTGAAATTCCGCATCGGGGCCCCAGTTCTTTTTCATAAAGGCCGGCATCTTAGACTCTACATCCGCAATGGATTTTCCATCTTTCAATACCACATACGTATAGGCACCAAAGCGTTGCCAATTAGTTAAGTACGTATTCCACCACTCACCGGGTTGCAAATCGGAAAACAATAAATCAAATTGCAAATGCGAGTTGCTGGGGATGTCTTTTATTAATCCGGTAACCGTTACCAACCCCAAATCAAGAAAGTTGATGGTTTTTCCTAATGGCTTTTCATCTCCAAAATATTTCTTTGCCATTCTTTCTGGCAGCACTACCGAACGAGGTTGACTAAGCGCAGTTGATTTATCACCCTCAATAAAATCAAAATCAAAAACATTAAAAAAGTTTGCATCTGCGGTAAACCAATTTCTTTCACTGTATTGAGTTTCACCAATTTCTATAACCACCTGTCCAACGAAGCGATGCAGCCGAACCATCTCAGCAACTTCAGGAAACGTGTTGACCAACTCAGGGCCCAGGGGTGGTACAGTTTCTCCATACGTGCGAATGTCATCAGGGATGGATCTATCAAGGGTTAGTATTCTAAATGTTCTATGTGACTTTTGGTGAAATGAATCGTAGGACAACTCATGCCGGACATAGGTATAGAGCATGGTACTAAATGAAATACCTATCACCAAACCCAGCACGTTGATGAGAGTGAATGCTTTATTTCTATTTAATGAACGAATGGCAATTTTAAAGTAGTTACGGATCATATGCATCGATTGACTCCACACCCATTACGATATTCATGCCATTGAGCATTCGGTGATTTTGATTAAGAATAGAAGAATTACGAAAGGGTGAATGTTCACAACCAGCCATAGCCGTTCACAATCGGACATGGTTAAGATTATCTTCAGTCGGTGATTTTTCTGATTTAGGCTGGTGTACTGGTTTAAATTATGGATTCTGCAAGTAACTTTACCCTACAGCTATCCTCTGATAAAAAACAACGTGAGTGGCTCGATCATTTAGATGCAAGAAATATATACACCGGATAAAACGTTTGATAAGAACGACTTCACGCAAGGCCCACTTCCGAAAGGTGAATATGAAAACTGCATATTCAAAAACTGTAACTTTTCTGACCACGACCTATCCGACTTCAAGTTTGCAGACTGCACGTTTGTCGGTTGCAATCTCAGTTTAGTAAAATTAGCCAAAACTGCCCTGCGAGACATAGCATTTAGGGACTGTAAAATGCTGGGGCTCCGTTTCGACACCTGCAATGCGTTTGGTCTTGCTTTCACGTTCGACAATTGTGTGCTAAATCATTCGTCATTTTATAATTTAAAAATCAAAAAAACATATTTCAAAAACTGCCCCCTACAAGAATCGGACTTTACAGGATGCGACCTTACCGGATCCATCTTTGAAAATTGTGACCTGCTGCGCGCCACATTTGACACCACAATACTTGAGAAGACGGACTTACGTTCATCCTATAGCTATTCCATTGATCCAGAAAGAAACACAATTAAAAAAGCAAAATTTTCCTTTTCAGGTGTTTCAGGGCTTTTGGACAAATATGATATTCAAATTGAAAGTATCTCTTAGAATAACAAGTAACTTAGATCGAAAATAAACAGTTATGTTGAGCCCTGTCGAAACATCTTAATTGCGAACGTTCTCTAAATGAAAATTCAATGTCTTCTTCAAAGCCATGTTAACTTCCAAAACAAAATGAAACCTCTACTCACCATTCTCAGCCTCCTGGTCTCAAGTCTTTGCCTTGCACAACACGAGCATACAGCAAAAACGAGTACAACCAAATGGGAGCATAAACCAATTTTCCATCAAGCCTTTACAGACAGCAGTTTTGCCGGA
>JAENVX010000200.1 GCA_016650355.1 Bacteroidia bacterium
GCAGCGGAGGCAGGTCCGGTATGCGAGCAAATTGTAATGCCTGTTTTCAAATGCGTGAGCGCTGCTGCCCGCACTAACTTTTTATGGATTTCGGTAAGTCCACTTTCTGCGGCATCCACGCTGATTTTTATAAAACCAGGTTTAACAGAAGTATTATCAATTCCTTGTTCGAATTCATAGATCCACCGAGTGGCTAATTGCTCATCGGATTCCGTAAATGCCCACGCAGGTAAATATTTATTTCCAACAGCGCCATAATAACCAGTGTTGGTGACAATGTTGATCCCACTTTGTATTGATAACATTTGTAACAGGGCTACATCGCGCCCTAAAAAAGCAGGAGTGCAATCGAAAATACTTTTTACGCCAGCCTGTTTAGCTTCGAGGAGAAAGGGCAATACTTTGTTCGCAACGGCAACACGATCCCATCTATCAAAGCTGATCTTATCCGCGCCAATAAAGTCAACTAAAAAATGCTCGTGAATGAGGGTAATGCCTAGTTCATCGGCCTCAATACGACCATTGACGGTGTTAATAAAATATTTTTTCTTTGTTGAGCCTAACTGAAATGCAGACAACAGGGGTAATGCGAACAGAAATTCCCTTCGGCTGAAATGCATACCAGGCGTTTAATTATCTATAAAGTTTTAATTCGGATTTGCCTCCACTTTACCTTCACTCCACCACCATCATGAATTTGTAACGCAATCTTCCCTGTAATTGTGCCAATCTTTTCATCAGTAAGTGTGATCATTTGTGTACCGTTGAGCCATGTGGTTACTTCATTTCCTTTTACACGTACTTTCATTTCATTCCAATCTCCTTCTTTAAGCACCTTTTCTTTATCTTCTGTTGGTTGAATAAGCCATCCTCTTCCATAGGATTCATAAATGCCACCCGTGTGATGGTTACGGGGGGCAACTTCCGCCTGCCACCCGCTTACTTTAGTTCCTTCGACTTGAGAATGAAAAAACACGCCACTATTTCCATTTGACTCCTGTTTAAATTGTAGGGTCAATTCAAAATCTTTATATTCATCATCGGTTGAGAAATATCCATATTGTTTATCGGGTCCGCTTTCGCAAATCAACTCTCCCTTTTCAACATACCATTTTTCAGTGCCGTGAATTTTCCAGCCACTGATGTCTTTGCCATTAAAAAGTGATTTCCCCTTTTGGGCAAACGAACAAAAACCGGCCATTAATACAAGGATTACAACTAACGCAATTTTTTTCATGATAATAAGATTTAGAACATTGTGCTTAGCAAAGTGTTAATTTTGTCAGTCATTAAAAATACCAGTTATCAAAAAATTCGAGATTCCCGCTTATTACCGATCGTCCATCACCGGCAAGATTAAAGAGGCCAGGCGAATAAAGGATTTGCGCAAGCAAGACTTTTCTCCAACCCTACTGGACTTTGGCCCTGTGCAATTTTTTATAGCGCGTCATTTTGGATTTTGCTACGGTGTTGAAAACGCAATCGAAATCAGCTACAGAGCGGTAGAGGAAAATCCAAACAAAAATGTGTATCTGCTCAGCCAGATGATTCATAACCAAGAAGTAAATGCTGACTTGCAAAGCCGTGGAATTAGATTCATCATGGACACCGATGGATCACAGTTTATTCCCTGGGAAAAAATTCTGAATGACGATGTGGTGATCATTCCCGCATTTGGGACAACCCTTGAAATTGAGAAGATGCTCAAAGGAAAAGGCGTGGAGGTACAACAATACAACACAACTTGTCCGTTTGTTGAGAAAGTTTGGAATAGAGCAGACAGATTGGGCCAGGACGGCTATACGGTTATTATACATGGAAAACCGAAACACGAGGAAACGCGTGCTACGTTCTCACATAGTGCAGCAGCTAGCCAATCAATAGTAGTGCGCGACATGGAAGATGCACAACAGCTTGCAAATTATATCAGTGGAAGTAAAACAAAGTGTGAATTTTTCGAGGAGTTCAGTGGAAATTTTTCATATGGTTTCGATCCTGAAAAACATTTGCAGCGTGTTGGGGTTGTAAATCAAACGACCATGTTGGCTACAGAAACGCAAGCAATTGCTGACTTCTTCAAACAAGTGATGATCACAAAATATGGTGAGGGAAATAGCAAGCATCATTTTGCCGATACACGCGATACCCTTTGCTATGCCACCAATGATAATCAGGATGCCACCTATGAACTCCTCAAATTAAATGCTGATTTAGCAATTGTAGTTGGAGGTTACAACAGCTCAAATACATCTCACATTGTAGACCTTTGTGAAGGAAAATTTAAGACCTATTTTATCAACTCCGATTCAGAAATTAAATCGCATGAAGAGATAAGTCATTTCAACTACCACAAAAAGCAAAAGGTAACAACCCACGCTTTCCTTCCTAGTCAGAACCCTGTAAAGATCATACTAACAAGCGGAGCATCTTGTCCGGACACGATGGTTGATAGGGTATTACTGAGGTTATTGAGTTATTTCCCTCAGGCAAAAAAAATTGAGAAGGTAATGAGTGCCTTTTAATTCAATTCAGCCTTTAGATCAAATACTTTCTGCATAAAAAACACGCTTTACCCGCTCGCTGGTATTTGTAAGAATCTCGTATGGAATGGTATTAATATGTTGTGCCACTTCTTGGATGGGAAGTCCTTTTCCGAAGATTATTACTTCGTCACCTTCTTTTGCTTCAATGCCTGTAATATCAATCATGGTCATGTCCATGCACACGTTACCGATGACGGGAGCTTTTTTTCCGTTAATTGAAACAATCCCTTTCCCCTGGCTGAAGGCCCTGCTAAAACCGTCTGCATAGCCAATGGCAATAGTGGCTACTACTATATCATGCGTTGCTTTTCCTTTTCTTCCATAGCCAACAGTATCACCCGCTTTTACTTTTTTGATCTGAGAGATAATAGTTTTCAGGTTGGCAACGGGCATTAGGTTGGGATCGGGCAAGGATGTTGGATTTACTCCATACAATCCTATTCCCAGCCGTACCATATTAAGTTGATATTCTTTATGACGAAGGATGCCAGGTGAATTTAACAAGTGAAGTATTGGATTGATTTTTAACTCAGTCTTGATTTTTTCGGCCATTCTTAAAAATGCGGTTGCCTGCTCCCGTGTAAAAATGTTATGTTCTGGGTCATCCGCTCCTGCCAGGTGAGAGAAAATAGATATAACAATAAGGTTTGGAGTGGATTTTAGAATATTAATTACCGTGTCCAATTCTGCTTCTTCAAAGCCCAATCGGTGCATTCCGGTGTCTAGCTTCAAATGGATTTTACAAGTTCTGCCTTGTAGAAAATTAATAAGCTCCTTTAGAATTTTAAAATTATATATCTCAGGCTGAAGATCATATTCAATCATCGCCTCAAATGAATCTTCGGAGGGATTCATAACCATAATGGGTAGACTAATTTGATTTTTTCTTAGATCAACTCCTTCATCGGCATACGCCACACCAAGAAAATCTACTTTGTGATACTGTAGTAGACTCGCCACTTCATTACTCCCGCTCCCATAGGCAAACGCTTTCACCATTACCATTAATTTAGTGCTGGCTTTTAACCTAGACTTGATATAGTTTAAATTGTGAACCATGGCATCAAGATCAATTTCCATTACGGTCTCATGGATCTTCCGCTGTAATTGCCTGACAATTTTTTCAAATTGAAAAACACGGGCGCCTTTCACAAGAACAACCCCATTTTGATAATCCTCCCAATTGATAGTTGTCAATAATTCCTGCGTTGAACCAAAAAACGCAGCCGGCACACTTATCAGATTTTTGTTTTTCAGTAAAACCGGACCAACACCCACAAAAGAGGTTACACCACTTTTAACGATCATGTTGTTGATCTTTTGAACAAGCTCATTTTCACTAAGACCGGATTGAAGAATATCGGAAAGAACAAGTGTTTTCTTTTTCCGATGCTGACCAGTTAAGAAATCAAGGCTTATCTGCAATCCCCCCAGGTCGTTGTTGTAGGTGTCATCAATGATTTGGCAATTATTAATTCCTTGCTTCAATTGAAGCCGCATGGGCACGGACTTCAACTGATTGATACGTTCCTGAAGGTTTGCGTAATCATATCCGAGGTACAGTATCAACACCATGCAATGAATAGCATTTTCTCGCGATGCTGCATCCTCGAAGGGAAGTTGAAAAGAAAGATCAAGGTTGCGCTCCTTCCACTTTATGGAAACCAAATATGCTGAATAGTTTACTTCGATATCGCCCCCTTTTCCCCAAACCAATATGGGGATGTTTTTCTCTCTAAGAACTTTTATCACTTCAGAATACTTAGCGCTGACGATGGTGACCTTAGTGTTGATAAAAAGGTTACACTTCTCTTCAATTTTTTGAAGTTGTGTTGCAAACCCTTCATCGTGTGCCGTTCCGATATTAGTAAAAATCCCTATGGTGGGTTGAATTATCTGGAGTAATTTTTCCATTTCACCTGGCTGTGAAATGCCAGCCTCAAATATTCCCAATTCATGATTTGATTGTATTTGCCAAACCGATAGCGGGACACCAATCTGTGAATTATAACTTCCAGGGTTCTTAACGATCTTATAATCTTTTGACAACAATTGATAAAGCCATTCTTTGATAATGGTTTTTCCGTTGCTCCCAGTTATACCGATGATTGGAATTTGAAATTGACTTCTATGAAATGACGAAATTTTCTGAAGCGCCTCAATACTTGATCCTACCTTAAGGAAATTTCCTTCGGGAAACCGTAAGACTTCTACATCGTTTTCAACAATGAATTGGCGAAGCCCAGACTTATACAGACTCTCAATAAATAAATGCCCGTCATGACGGTCGCCTTTGATTGCAAAGAAGAGTGCGTCTTCTGTAGCAATTGCTTTTCGGCTATCAAGTACAAGGTAATTTATGTTTCTATCGCTAGCTAGTTGTATTAACTTACCATGCGTTATTTTTCTTACATCTTGAAATGTAATCATCCAATAGGTTAGTAAAGCCGTGAACCGTTTGCCACCTTTTTATCAATTGATGAAAGGACTACTTGCCCGTTGTCATCAGGGAAACCTGTTACCAATACTTCTGAGATGAATTTGGCAATTTGTTTAGGCGGGAAATTGATTACGCAGATTACTTGTCTGCCGATTAGTTCTTCAGGTGTATAATTGGCTGTAATTTGAGCGCTTGATCTTTTAATACCCAATTCAGACCCAAGGTCGATCCAAAGCTTAAAAGCAGGTTTTTTAGCCTCCGGAAAGGGTTCTGCCTTTACTACCGTGCCCGATCTGATATCAATTTTGTTAAATTCTTCCCAAGAAATCATAGATTTTTTTAAATTGCTAGACTAATTACCAAATTAGGGGAGTAATCCACAACGTATAGTAGGAATGAAAATAAAGTTTTCACGCATACTGACCAGTTCAATGCTAGCATATGCACTGCTTTTGACCTTTCCTTCATTGGCTCAAGAAGGAACATTTCCATATGAGTTGCAAGATGCAAATAATCAAGAACTGAATCTCAGCGATGAAGACAAGACTCTTATTTTTGAACAGGAAGTTAAGCCTGTAAAGAATGCACCAGCAGAGTCACTCCAAAATGCATCCAGCGTACCAGCGAAATCAAAAAATTCTGCTTCGAATAAGCCAGTGGTGAATAACACAAACGTCAAAGGAAAAGATGACGCATTGTCATTTAACTTTCTCTATTACATCATTCAGAAGTACAAGGCGTCTGACATCGTTGGGGAGTGATTCCTCCGATTTGAAATCAAGCTTTTGCTTTAACGAGAAACTGCTCCAAATCTTTCAATTTTAAAATTCCTTCATAGTAGGCTTTTCCAAAGATTACAGCAAAAATTCCCATTTCATTTAAGCGCTTAATGTCATCCACTCCTCGCACGCCACCACTGGCGAGAATCTTTATATTGGGAAATTTATCATAAATTTCCTGATAGAAAGAAAAAGCAGGGCCTTCCAAAACACCATCTCTTGAAATGTCCGTAGACTTCACATACTTCAATCCTCGATCATAAAAATATTGAAGGTGATCGAATAATTTTATTTCAGTATTTTTTTGCCAGCCTCGTATTGCGATATTTTTAGACACAACATCTGTTACATCTGCACCCAGTGTCATCTTTTCCCTTCCATAAGAAATAATCCAGGACGCAAAAAGTTCGGGGTTAGTTGTTGCAATGCTTGAAGCGGTAATGTAATCAGCTCCAAATTCATATGCCTTCCCAATATCTCCATCCGTATTAATGCCGCCCGTGAAATCAACTTTCAATTCTGTGTGACCAGCAATAGCTTCCAGAACATGGTAGTTTTTTGGACTTCCACTTTCTGCTCCATCCAGGTCGACAAGATGAATAATTTCAATTCCGTGATCTTCGAATCGTTTAGCCAGGTCAAGTGGATTTTCATTGTAGGCTTTCTCACTTGTGGGATCACCTTTCCTCATCTTCACAACGGTGCCTTTGCGAATTGCAATTGACGGAATTACTTGAATCATTCTGTAAAAACTATTTAGGTTTCTAAAATTACGATCTGAAAGGGAAACATTCAGTTAACCTGCTTATTTTTTACTATTCAAACAAGCTTTTTTTCGATACTTTTATAATCAAATGAAAATAATGAGGCTTGTTTTTTTGATAGTGGCAATTATGGCCTGTTACAAACAATTGTTGGGACAGGCGAAAATGAGAAAGTTGCCTAACCCCGTTAATCATCCATCCATCAATGTCTCTGCTCCTTTTGTGAGTCTGGATGGAAACTCCATGATTTTTATCGCAGATAATGCGGAGGATAACATGCTAACTATGAATTTCACTTCTAGGGAGGGTGTGAATTGGAAGCAGCCAGTAATGATGTCAAAAACTGTTAATTCAAAATTAAATTTTCTCAAAGGATTTGCCCTAGCTGCGGATGGGAAAACCTTGTATTTAACAAATCAGAAGTTTGGTGGTATTGGAGGGTTTGATATTCTTGTCAGTGAGCTTAAAGGTGCTTTCTGGTCAGAGCCTATAAATATTGGAGCGCCTGTTAATTCTAAACTTCATGACGGATGTCCATCGGTAACAGTCGATGGCAATACACTCTATTTCATGAGGTGTGAAAAAATGGATGTCAACAAAGCGGACAATTGCAAGCTCATGGTGGTAAAGAAAAAACCAACAGGCCGGTGGGATGAGCCCGTAGAACTTCCCGCGTCTATCAATACAGGCAATTCGCAGGTGCCGCGTATAATGGGTGACGGTGAAACCCTTATCTTTTCTTCCAACAAATTTGGAGGTAACAAAGGAGGAATGGATTTATATATGACTCGACTGAAGGGCAATCAATGGAGTACCCCAGTGGCTCTTGATTTTGCAAACTCAACCATTGATGATCAATATGTTAGCGCATCGTCATTGAGTCGCTATTTGATGAAAGATGCCCCAGGGCAGAGAACATCAGAAATTATTGAACTACTTTTTCCCGCAGACAAAAAGCCTATAGGATTAATGAAAGTGGAGGGAAAAATATCAGGATTAGAAAATTCCTCATCGGCTTATATAGCAGTGTTCAATCAAAAAGATCAAAGCAGGGCTTTTAATGGAAGGCCGTTATCGGATGGCTCTTTCGTAGTGTATATGAAGGAAGGTGAGGTTTATGATTTGTCTGTGGAGCCAGAACAGGATAACTATACCTTTTATTCAAAACAATTTGATGTGACAGGTGATAGGTTGTCATCTTTAGAAAAAATTGATGTAATCCTTAAGAAAATTTCCTTCGGTGATGAAATAGAATTACCAAGCTTATCCTTTGACCCTTATACAAAAACGATATCTTCAAGATCAGCACAAGAGTTGAGAAGAGTGGTGCGCCTGATTAAAGGAAATGCTTCTTATAAATTTAATATAGACGTGACGTTGTTTGGGCTTCAACAAGACTCAGTACAATCCAATCCTGACCTGTCTGAAATTCGGAGAGACACCACCCATACTTTGGTAATGGATAGTATAGTTACACAAGTGATTGCAAACGACAGCCTCTCAACCACGGTGGATTCTGTTACTACTGTAACGCGCGATTCCATTGCGGTGAAAGTAATGTATCATAATGATCGAACAGCCCAGCAAGCAGAGTCTGTTAGATCTTATTTAATTGCACAGGGTATTTTGCAAGACAATCTAACAACTTCCTTTAATGCAATTGTGGAAGCATTACCTGAAAATAAAAGAACAAAAGTTAAGCTTATTGTGCGGCAGTAAAAGGAATTGATACTAACGTTTTGTCCCAGATTAGTAGTAGTTCTTGTTCTGTGCCAACATTTTCAATTGCTATGGTAAACTGTTCTAACTCCTTATCCTGAATCAAAGCATGCGCATCAACCAAGAGTACATCATTTTTAGAATCTCGGTTGGCTTCACCATTTGAAATTCCCCACTGACCATACTCTGAGTTAAATATAATTGTCCAGGTTTGTTCATTTGGAATTGACCAGAGCGTGTATTTACCTGCTTTAAGAGTTTTGCCCTTAAATAAAAGATCTTTATTCGTTTCAAAAATGGAAGCCTCATTCGCTCCCGTACGCCAAACTTTGCCATAAGGAACTAGTCCACCAAATATTTCTCTGCCCTTTTTAAACGGACGGTTATAGTAAATGTGGATGAGTAAATTGTTGGCTTCATAGGTAACATCGGCTTCAGGACTGTGGGATTTCGTATTGTATAAATAGATTTCCCAGGCTCCAATTATCAATAAAACAATGATTCCAAGGGTGATCAGGAAATTTTTCATATTAATTCTAAGCGACATTATTTAAACTGCCTGCAAAGGAAAAGGGTTGCAACTTCTTAATTTTTAGTTTAGCATCATTATTTTACTTGAAGAAAGGCAGAATCAGGCAATCCTTTACTGATAAATACTCCTTCTCCCTATCATTATTACTAAATGGTTTGTTAATTTGCCTTACTTAAGATAAAAATTATGATGGTTTTTGGAGTTGTAATCGCCCTTTTTGTGCTAGCCATAGTTTCTGTTTGGCTTTTCCCAAATAAATCAGTTAGCGATAACGAGCACGACATAAAGCATTAAGGAAGGCAACAATGAATGTTTGCGTTTTCTGTGGATCTGGCGTAGGCCATGATCCAGTGTATGCCGCAGCGGCAAAAGAATTGGCAACATTATTTTGTAAAACAAATACAACACTGGTTTACGGAGGCGGAAACATTGGCCTCATGGGGATTCTGGCTGACGAAGTCTTGAAAAACCAAGGGAACGTGATTGGCATAATTCC
>JAENVX010000201.1 GCA_016650355.1 Bacteroidia bacterium
CCATCTTTTGTTACGGAAGTCGAATTAGCTTCCCATGTCTTGGATAATTTACCTAATTGAATCTCTTCATCGGTTGGAGTAGGTGGCTTTGTTTTGTCGCAACTTGAATAGGTCAAGAGCAAGGCCGAAATAGCCAGTAAAAGGAAAATATTTGCGATTGGTTTCATTTTGGAGATCTGTTAACAGCCTTAAACATACTAAATTCAGTTCTTTTATAAAACTACACTAATGAAGAGACATCAGTAAAGTCTTGGTTTAATAGGATGAATTGTGGTTTTGTAACCTTTTTATAGCTTCTTGCTGCTAGTGAAGCAAGAAGCCAGAGGCTTTTTCGTGTCATTTAAACCTCATAATATCAATTTTGACTGAATTAGCGGGATACTCATGTTCTTGGTTAGAGGCTATGAAAACTGCACACTCATTGGGCAAGCCTAGCAAATTTTTCATGTACCACTCAGTGGATTTCTTGTCCAGGTTAGTCGAAGGTTCGTCTAGAAAGATGAGTGGGGTATCTGAATAAAATGCAAGGGCAAGTTTCAGTCTTTGCTTCATTCCCGATGAAAAATTGGAAATATGTTTGGCACGAGCATGAGATAGTTCCATCAGGTTAAGAAGTTCTTCGATAGTACGACCGCCTCTTATTTTTTTGAATTTGAAATGAAATTCTACCATTTCCACCAATGTAAATTCATCGATAAGCTCCATATAAGGAGTGGCAATTGAAAGATGTTGAAAAATTTCTGTTATAGAAATTTCCCTGCCATTCATTTCATATTTCATCAAGCCTGTACTTTGAGGTAGTTGACCCCATAAAACTTGCAAGAGCGTTGACTTACCTGATCCGTTTGGCCCAGTGATAGCATACGTATTTCCTTGCTCAAAGGTGAAATCGAAATTTCGGAATACCCATTCTCGATTATAGCGCTTTCCCAGCTTTTCTGCTGTGACCCTCATTCTACTGGATCACTTCCAGCGGAGAATCCTTTCATGATACCACGCTCGGCATTGCGGATGAAACTGACGATATAGTCACGCTCCTTGGTTTGAGGAAGTTCTTTCTCAACCAGATCAAGAGCTTTTGAATTGTTAAGTCCTTTCAGGAATATGTATCTGTAGATCTCCTGAATTTCGTTGATTTTATCAGAGTCAAATCCTCTTCTGCGCATTCCTATGGAGTTGATCCCGCAATAGGTAAGCGGTTCACGAGCTGCTTTTGTAAAAGGAGGAATATCTTTTCTGACCAACGACCCGCCTGACACCATCACATGCGAACCAACTTTTACGAATTGATGTACCGCACTTGATCCACCGATTATGGCCCAATCTTCAATCTCCACGTGACCCGCAACCTGAACGGCATTTACCAAAATGCAGTTATTGCCAATCACGCAATCGTGCGCCACGTGAACATAGGCCATTAACAAACAATTTTTACCAATGACAGTCTTGTACTTATCATTCGTACCTCGGCTAATTGTAACATACTCACGAATGACTGTATTGTCACCAATAAAGGTTTCAGTTTTTTCACCAGCAAATTTTAAATCTTGGGGCACAGAAGATATTGATGCTCCAGGATAAATTTTTACATTTTTTCCGAGACGAGCGCCCTCCCAGATCACAGCAGTCGGACCAATCCAACTGCCGTCTCCTATTACAACGTCACTTTTAACTGTAGCGAATGCTTCGATTATAACATTGTTGCCAATCTTGGCATCTGGATGTATACTGGCTAATGGATTGAGACTCATGAATTTTTTCGGACGATACTGGCAGTCATAGTTCCTTCGCAAACCAAGGTATTGCCAACATAAGCTCGGCCAGTCATTTTTGCAATTCCCCTTTTAATTGGTGCTACTAAATCGCATTGAATAACCAGTGTATCGCCTGGTAGTACCATTTTCCTGAACCGAAATTCTTCAATTCCCAGGAAATAGGTCCAATAGTTTTCAGGATCAGGCACAGTATTCAAAACTAAAATTCCACCAATCTGCGCCATGGCTTCAACTTGTAATACCCCTGGCATAACTGGGTTACCCGGAAAGTGTCCTTGGAAAAAGGCTTCATTCATCGAAACATTTTTAACCCCGGCTACACTTTCACTATCAAGATAAATGATTTTGTCGATGAGCAAAAAAGGGTACCGATGTGGAAGTATGTTTGAGATCTGGTTAATATCCAGAACCGGTGGAAGACTAGGATTATATCTTGGAATACCCTTCTTATCCGCTTCCAGCATCGCCTTTTTCAACTTTTTTGCAAAAGCCACATTCGCTGCATGGCCCGGTCTAGCTGCCAGAATTTGTGCTCTTAATGGTCTCCCAGCTAAGGCGAGGTCTCCAATTATATCAAGAAGTTTATGCCGTGCTGGTTCGTTATTATAGCGGAGTTCTACATTATTAAGAATGCCTTCCTTCTTTACTTCAACTTTTGGCTTGCCCAACATTTTGGCTATGTTGTCTAACTCGTGTGGCTCAACTACCCGATCAACAATGACTATTGCATTGTTAAGGTCGCCACCACGAATAAGATTATTTTTATATAGCATTTCGAGCTCATGCAGAAAACAAAATGTTCGACATGACGCTATCTCTTTCTCAAACTGACCTATGTTGGTGATGGATGCATGTTGACTTCCTAATACGGGTGAATTGTAATCGATCATTACAGTAACCCGATAATCATCCAGTGGAAGTGCCGCTATTTCTACATTTCTAGCTGCTTCTCGGTAGAAGAGCCCATCCTGAACTTCAAAAAAATCACGTAAGGCATTTTGCTCTTCGTATTCAGCCTGCTTTAATACGTTTACAAATTGGATAGAACTTCCGTCCATTATTGGCGCTTCAGGGCCATCTAATTGTATAAGCACATTGTCTATTTCCAACCCAACCAAAGCAGCAAGAGTGTGCTCGATTGTGCTTACCCGGGCGCCACTTTGTTCTATAGTTGTGCCACGCGAAACGTCAACAACATTATCGCAATCTGCATCGATAATGGGTGATCCTGGTAGGTCAACGCGCTGAAATTTAATTCCGTGATTTGGCTTAGCTGGCACAAACGTCATATTGGTTTGCACACCAGTATGAAGCCCCACTCCTGAAAGCGTCACAGACTTTTTAATCGTTTGCTGCTTGTGATTTAGCATCTTTTAATAAAGTGTGCAAATTTAAGCCCTATTCATTGTAATCCAAAATGCAGATTGTGGCCTACCAAAGGATATTTTGAAGTAATATGAATGGTTATCAAATAGATTGAGCAGGATTTCAATCACTTTCTTCGTCTTCCACATTGGAAATGTTAAAGACTTTCCTTTCCAAGTCTCTGAGACGATAATTTATATCGGGCAGTTTTTTGAATAGAGCATATGATCTGAAATACTCTTTAATATCCATAGCGATGTTGCCGAAAAGCCGCTGACCTTCTTCCTTTATTGATTTCGAAACACCCGTCTGCCCCCCTACGCTTGTGTTGTTCGCAATTTTTAAATGTCCCGCAACGCCTACTTGTCCCGCTATGACACAATTCTCACCGACCAAGGTCGAACCTGAAATGCCGGTCTGTGCTGCTATCACCGTATTCTTCCCAATCTCAACATTGTGCGCTATCTGAATCAAGTTATCTAGTTTTACCCCCTGGCGAATAATAGTTGAATCTCCGTATAAAGTTGCACAGTCAATCACCGTGTTGGCACCAATGGTTACATTGGCTTCGATAACAACGTTGCCCATCTGAGGAATCGCTTTGTAGGTACCATCTTGTTGCGGGGCAAAGCCAAATCCATCGCTGCCAATTACACTGCCGGAGTGAATCACACAGTTGACACCAATCTTGGTATCTGAATATAGCTTCACATTGGAGTGAAGAATTACATTATCAGCAACAATTACATTATCTCCCAAAAAAACGTGAGGGTAAATTTTTACATTATCACCAATTTTCACATTGTTGCCAATGTAAGAGAATGCTCCCCGATAGATATTCTTGCCCACGCTGCAATTCTCTCCAATGAAACTAGGTTGTTCTATGCCTGTTTTTTGAAAACTAATCAACTTGTGATATTCTTCCAGAAGTTTTGTAAAACTTAAATAGGGATCATCAACAAATATTAATGTGGAATCAATTTCTTTTTTAGCAAGAAAGTCTTTTTTAACAATAATTGCGCTGGCATGTGATGAGTAGATATAATGCTCGTATTTTGGGTTAGCCAGAAAAGCAATTTGTCCTGGCTTGGCATCCTGAATTTTCGCCAACATGTTTATCTTATCTCCACCCTTCCCTTTTACTTTCCCTCCCAACATTTGCGCAATCTGATCGACTGTAAACTCCATAGATTATTATTGGGACATACTCTTGTGCTAAACTAAATGTATTGATTACGAAGGGTGTTATTGTGATGTGATCTATTACAAATATACATTTTTAGGCCAGCAGAGGTAGTTTTTTTTGACGATTTTGCTCATAGCCTTAATGCTTGGTAGATCTGAAGCCTGAGCAATATCTACTACTTCACCAGTTTTCGTAAGAACAAGGATTGCCTGTTTCTCAGCCAGGTAAGCTTCATTAGTTACAGTGCCTAATGAAAAGAGATACGCTGCATCGTTTCGCAAAAGTTTATATTCTTTCGATATCCCGGATCTAACTTTCTCAATGTGACTTTTCTTGATGGGTTCACTCGTGAGGATTATTTGAAATAGGTTTCGATGCAAGAGCATGGAGCATAGGTTTTGTAAAATGGGATCTCGGTTATTTTGCCATAATTTAATCGCTCCCCAAATATCCATATCATCTATTTTTCCAAAGGCATGAAGAACCGAATGCTTTTCCTTGAAATCTTCCAAGGTGTATTTGTACTTAAGAAAAAACTTAAGTGCTTCACTTCCTCCAAGTTTCTCACCGGAATGCGCCAAATACTGAGCTCGTTTAATTAGGTTCACCAAGAGTCTTTCCGCGCTTACGGATGTTTTGTGTAGATAGACTTGCCAGTACATGAGCCTTCTGGCATTTAAAAAACTTTCAATGCTAAAGATTCCTTTTTCTTCCACAACGATAGCATCGTCTTTAACGGCAAGCATGGCTACAATTCTGTCTACCCCAATTGTGCCTTCTGTCACTCCAGAAAAAAATGAGTCGCGTTTAAGATAGTCCAACCGATCAATATCCAATTGACTGCTTACGAGTTGATGGAAAAATTTTCTTGTGTAGCTATTGCGAAAGATTTTAATCGCGAGTTCAAGTCTGTCTTGAAATAGTTTGTTAAGCTCTTTCATAAAAAGATAGGAAAGGCTTTCGTGGTTTACACCATCAATCAAAGTTTCTTCCAAAGCATGAGAAAAGGGACCGTGGCCAATATCGTGGAGGAGTATTGCAATTTGAGCGGCCTCATATTCTTGCCCGCTGATCTCCGTTCCTTTGTTCCTGAGATTTTCTAAAACAACACCCATAAGATGCATCGCGCCTAATGCATGATGAAAACGCGTGTGCAAAGCACCAGGGTAAACAAAATCCGTAAGGCCAAGTTGCTTGATATAACGCAGTCGTTGAAAATAGGGATGTTCAATGAGATCAAAGATCAACTCACTTTCGATGGAGATAAATCCATAAACAGGGTCATTGATGATTTTATTTTTATTCAAGTCGATGTTATTGGATTATCAAAACGGCCTGCGCAACAGTATTATTCATTAAATTAGAGGAAATTTCAATGCATGCAAAGATATTCGATTTTATGGGCCGATGATGAAATTGATTTGTTAAAGCCACACATTCTCTTTCTACGGCAAAGAGGTTATGATATTACACCTATCAACAATGGATCTGAGGCAGTTGAGCTGAGCGAGTCACGCCACTTCGATGTTGTATTCTTAGATGAGCATATGCCCGGTATGTCAGGACTTGAGGCATTAAGCTTGATTAAAAATCATAAGCCCAACCTTCCCGTGGTCATGATCACTAAAAATGAAGAAGAGCTGATCATGGAGGAGGCGATCGGGGCCAAAATTGATGACTATCTGATTAAGCCGATTAATCCAAGCCAAATACTTCTTTCTGTAAAAAAGATATTGGAGAAAAAAGGATTGGTTATTGAGAAAACAAATCTCACCTATCAACAGGAATTCCGTAAAATAAGTATGGCGTTTCTGGACGACATGAACTTCGAGCAATGGGCAGATATATATAAAAAGCTTGTCTATTGGGAACTTCAACTGGATGAAGCTGATAACCATAATATGGCCGAAGTACTGGATATGCAAAAGGTGGAAGCAAACACTAATTTTTGCCGATTTATCAAACGGAATTATGAAAGTTGGCTTAACGATCCGAATGGAGAAAAGCCGTTGTTATCTCATCAGTTGATGAAGAAAAAAGTATTTCCTGAATTGAAGCCAGACAAATCAACATTCCTAATTGTAATTGACAACCTTCGGTTTGATCAGTGGAAATCTATTGAGCCTATTTTGCAAGATTATTTTATTGTAGATCATGAGGAGACTTATTATTCCATCTTGCCAACGACCACAGCATACGCGAGGAATGCTATTTTTTCTGGTTTACTTCCTTCAGAAATGGCAAAGACATATCCGGAATTTTGGGTAGGCGAGGATGTAGATGATGGAAAAAATAATTTCGAGAATGAGTTTTTAACCAAGCAGATAAAGCGCAATAACCTTGACATAAAATTTTCATATAATAAAATAAAAAAATTAGATGAAGGACGTGAGCTTGCCGAGACAGTTACTAATCTTTTCAATAACCAGCTTAATGTAATTGTCTACAATTTTGTAGACATGCTATCTCATGCCCGAACCGACATGGCTATGGTGCGGGAGTTAGCGCCTGATGAAGGGGCTTATCGGTCCATCACCAAATCTTGGTTTCTGCATTCTCCTTTGTGGGACATCTTAAAAAAGATTGCAGAGAAGAAAGGCAAGGTGATAATAACAACTGACCATGGTACTATTCGGGTGAAAAGACCTTTTAAAATAATTGGCGACCGTAGTGTGAATTCTAACCTTCGATACAAGCAAGGGAAGAACCTTAACTATGAAGGAGATAAAGTGTTGGAAATTTTAAAACCGGAGCGATTTTTCCTGCCCAAAACAAACGTTTCCACGTCCTATGTTTTTGCCATTGAAGACAAGTTTTTTGCCTATCCAAACAATTATAACTATTATGTAAATTTATATAAAGACACTTTCCAGCACGGTGGGGTCAGTTTGGAAGAGATGATCATTCCTTTAATTTTCTTAACTTCGAAGAATGCCTGAACGGATTAACCAAACGGTTTTAGGTGAATCAGTGAAGTTAGAGGAATTGGACGTTGTAGCAGGCAAACTTTTGAGTATAGGATATCCAGGAGTTTGGTGTTTTCACGGTGGCTTAGGGGCAGGTAAAACAACGTTGATAAAAAGTATCTGTTTGCAACTAGGTGTGGTCTCAGCAGTAACTAGTCCAACATTTTCAATCGCGAATGAGTATTTGGGACAGCATAAAACTAAAACTTATCATTTCGATTGTTATAGATTGAAAAATGAAACGGAGGCGTATGACATAGGGATCGATGAGTACTTTGAATCAGGCCAATATTGTTTTGTTGAGTGGCCAGAACTCATTCCATCGCTGATACCTAAAAGACACATTGACATTTGGATGACTGTTACAGGTTTGGATACAAGAACGGTAGCCTACACTAAGTATGAGTGAAAAGAAAAAATCGGGATTTGAGACGCTTGCAAAATCGAGCTTTTACCCGCAAGAGGAAATGTTGAAAGTAAAAAGAGGTAAACACTCCTTTTTTATTGGACTCCCGCGAGAAGTTTCATTACAAGAAAATCGAATATGTCTTACGCCTGATGCAACTGCTTTGTTGGTCAACAACGGCCATGAGGTGCATGTTGAAACTCGCGCTGGCGAGGGTTCTAAGTTTACCGACAAACAGTATAGTGATGCTGGCGCTAAGATTGTTTACTCACCACAAGAAGTCTACAAGGCCGATGTCATATTGAAAATTGAGCCACCAACCCTTGATGAATTGGAATATTTTCATCCTGGTCAAACACTAATCTCAACTTTGCAACTTGGTTACTTAAAGAAAGAAAGCATACAAGCGATACAAAGAAAAAAAATCACATCTCTTGCCTGGGAGTTTATCGAAGACAAAGTTGGAGGTATGCCTATTATTCGGGCGATGAGTGAAATTGCAGGCAGTACAGTTATGTTAGTAGCTGCTGAGTACCTGAGTACCATAAACAAAGGCAAGGGTATTATACTTGGCGGAATAACAGGAGTGCCCCCAACCAAAGTAGTTATTATTGGTGCTGGTACTGTTGCCGAGTATGGTGCACGTGCGGCTTTAAGTTTGGGGGCAGAAATACAAGTTTTTGATAATCATATTTACAAACTAAGGAGGATCAAACATACCTTGAGCCAGCAGTTTTATACATCCACAATTGATACAGTAACATTGGGCGAAAGCCTAAAAACCGCAGATGTTGTAATTGGAGCTTTACGCGCAGAGAAGGGACGTGCCCGGCATGTGGTAAGCGAGGAAATGGTGAGCCAGATGAAGCCGGATTCCCTAATAATAGATTTGAGCATTGATCAGGGAGGTTGCATTGCCACTTCAGAAATGACCACTCATGCTAAGCCGGTTTTCAGGAAATACGGTGTTATTCACTACTGTGTGCCAAACATCGCTTCTCGAGTTGCTCACACCGCCACGACAGCGTTAAGCAATATTTTTACCCCAACTATCCTGCGGGCATCCGAAGAAGGAGGCGTAGAGGAGATGATTTTCTCGCATAAATGGTTCATGAAAGGCGTATATACCTTCAAAGGGGGGTTGACAAATGAGTCAATTGGACGCAAATTTGGATTGAAGTATAAGAACCTTGAGTTGATACTAGCAGCCAGGGTTTAAGTCTATTGTTTCAAATATGCTTAATAAAGTGTTAAAAGGGAGCCTCTTTCTTATCTCCGCGTTATTTATTAATACCCAAACCTTTGGGCAATGGGTTATTCCATCGCAAATGCGCAATGAAGTAACACTAGATCGTCTATTAAGCTCAAACGGATCATCAAAGGTTGAATTGCTTTATGGGCTGCCTGCGTTTAGCGGACCACCACTAGGTCATAATTACATTGATCAAAAGTGGAATAACTGTTCGTTTTTGTTATTTGATTCAGAAAAACTGATGGAAGGCTACTTAGCGAAATATGACATTGGCGCAAATTGCTTAGCAGTGAAATTAACAGGTGGTACCAGGCTGATTGAAGTGAACAAAATAGAATGCATTGTGTGGTTAGACTCTATAACTCGTGCCCCAAGATATTTTATTAATGCAAAAGATTTTAAAGAAGAAAGTATCCAGCTAACAGGCTTACTAGAAGTTCTGGTTGACGGCCAAATGCCTTTGCTCGCTCAAAGTTATCTTAAAGAGAAAGAGATCGGTTTTTTTGCAGGTTTGTTGGCCTTATTTGAAAAGGACAAGGAGAAAAAATATGAGGTGGATAATTATTTTTTTGTTGGCAATGGTACTGCTCTTTCGAAAATAGTAACTGAGAAAGAGTTCTTACTTTCATTTGGTGATTATTTCTGGGAAATAGAGGAATACATTGAAAAGAATAAACTTAATATCTCAACACCGGGTGGTTTGAAAAAAGTGTTCGAGTATTATAATGCTAAATTTGAACGTTTTACAGATTATTGAATATTTCGAAGAGTCTCTTCCAACGCTTTTATTTTAGCTTCCGCATCCGCCTTCTTTTTTCGTTCGGTGTCAATAACAGCGGGAGGTGCACCATTAACGAACTTCTCGTTTGATAACTTCTTGTTTACTAATAATAGAAAACCCTTCTGATATTCCAATTCGTTTTGTATAGCCTCTCGTTCTTTGGCCACATCAATCTTTCCTTCAATTGGGATAAAGAATTCTGTTGATTGCACATGAAAGCTTGTTGTGTTGCTGAGTTTTTCTGCCGAAAATAAAACTTCGCTCAGATTGGAAAGTTTTTTGATGATAGGCCAGAATAAATCAATTTCAGATTTATCACTTTTTACCACAAGTTTCAAAGCGTCCTTGGGTGAAATACTTTTTGTATTTCGCGTGTTGCGTATTTCTGTGATGATCTCAAAAGCAAAAGTTCCTTCTTTTAATATTGCTCCGTTACTCGGGCTTGATTTAGGCCATCTAGAAATTATAATGCAATCCTTTTCAGTTCGTTTCCTCAATTCATGCCATAACTCCTCTGTAATAAATGGCATAAACGGGTGAAGAACCTTTAGCAGTGTTTCAAAGAAAGTTACTGTCGATTCGTGAGTAACCGTGTCAATAGG
>JAENVX010000202.1 GCA_016650355.1 Bacteroidia bacterium
CATGTGTTGTGTTTACGGGCGATAAAGATGGATCCGACTAAGGCAGCTAACAACAAAATACTAATAACTTCAAAGGGCAATGCATAGCCATGAGTTTGAGTATCCAATAGTTGAAGGCCAATGGTTCGCATATCGGTGCCAATTGCAATTTCTGTTGTGGAGTGGAAAGTGTACTTCAAAATAGTAAAGGCTGCCAATGTAATTCCTCCTACTGCAGTGACAACTCCGGCTAAAAGGTGACTCATTTTTGGAGCATCCAATTTGCTGTTAATCTGACTTGTTAATAGAATGGAAAAAATTATGAGCACGACAATGCCTCCAGCATATAACATTAACTGTACGGCTGCTAGAAATTGAAAATTCATCATGTAGTATAAACCTGACATGGCTACTAATACGAACAGAAGAAATATGGCGCCTCGTAAAATTCTTCTGCTAGTAATAGAGAGGATTGAAAACACTACAATTGAAGCAGCAAGCAAATAGAAGATAATCTTTGGTCCGGTCATTCTTTCATGGCTTTAGAACTGGAGCCTGGTTTATTCAACACCTTGGTTAATTTACTTCTGTCAAAAACTGCAAGCTCAAATTTCTGGTCAAATTTTAAAGCAAGCTCGTCACAGGAAGGCACACATAATCCACAAAATGAACAGGTTTCCAAATGATGGATATATTTGTCCAATATTTTTTTGCTGCGACCATCTGCCCCTTCAACTTTTTTATAGATAATTTCAATGGATCCATTGGGACATTTTCGGGCGCACGTATTGCATACGTTGCATGAGTGCTTATTATTTTCATCGTGAATCAGCATCAACTCACCTTTGAAGCTGTCAAACATCTTTAGAGTAGCCCGGTTCTCAGGATATTGTTGCGTTACTATTGAACTCGGCCGAACAAAATAGGAGCCTGTTACTTTCATACCGCGAACAAGAGAAGCCGCGCCATCGTAGATTTCGTAAAAGTAATGGCCAACTTCTTTTATCGTTTTTAGAAATGCCATTGCATAAGGGTTAAGAATGCGATGAGAATTAAATTCATAAGGTTGATAGGGAGTAAATATTTCCACTCCAAGGCTAATAGTTGATCGATGCGCAGTCTTGGAAAGGTCCACTTAAACCACATCATCACATAGATGATGAAGGCGGTCTTACCAAAGAACCAAAACACAGGGGGGATGAAGTCCATCACTCGGTTAAATCCATGCCATTGAAAAAGATGGAAAGGAAGCCAGCCTCCTAAAAACATGGTGGTGGCAATGGCCGCTATGATAAACATGTTCATGTATTCAGCCAAAAAGAAAAAAGCGAACTTGATGCCTGAATATTCAGTATGAAATCCCGCTGTTAACTCTGACTCTGCTTCTGCAAGATCAAATGGACCACGATTGGTTTCTGCAGTACCTGAAATGAGATATATAACAAAAGCAATGAATGCGGGAATATGACCCTTAAAAAGCCACCAGCCATCTTGCTGAGAGGCAATGATTTCAGAAAATTGCATGGAACCTGCGTAGGTGATGATACAGAGCAAGGCAAGTCCAACAGATAATTCATAACTAATTACTTGTGCCCCGCTTCGCATGGCGCCAATGACTGAATATTTGCTGTTACTTGCCCACCCTGCTAATAAGATTCCAATCACTCCCATCGATGAGATTGCCAGAATATAGAGCACGCCAATGTTCAAATCAATAGCTTGCAGTCCTTTGGCAAACGGAATAGAGCCAATGGCCATGATGGATGCCACGATGACAATGAAGGGTGCAATGTTGAACAGGAAGTTATCGGCATTTTTTATGTAAATCAATTCTTTTAACAATAGCTTAATCAAATCAGCTATGGTTTGAAAAATACCCAACGGACCAACGCGGTTAGGGCCCATACGATTTTGCATTCGCGCACAAATTTTTCGTTCTGCATAGACCAGGTATAATCCCAATACGGCATAGAAGAGCAACAACGCAACGCCTAACGACACCATCATGATCAACCCGGCCCAAAACGGAGAAAAAGTTTCGTTCAGCAAGTTGGTTATCGAACCGATTAGCGCTGTGAAGTCGTACATAAATCTTATCGGTCTATATCAGGTATAACTAAATCTAACGAGCCGCTGATGGCCACCAGATCAGCAATCTTGTGCCCGGCCGCCAGTTTATTGATCACAAATAAATTTGAAAAATTGGGCGTTCTGAATTTGATGCGAGCTGGAGAAGGGCCACCATCACTCACGATGTAAACACCTAATTCTCCCCGCGCTGTTTCAACGCGTTGATAAAATTCTCCTTTGGGCGCTTTTATAACTTTTAGTTCGAGCATAGTCGAACCTTGCGGAATGTTATCGACAAGCTGCTCTAAAATATTGAGCGACTCCCACATTTCGGCAATGCGAACCAGATAGCGAGAATAGGTATCTCCTTCAGTAAGTGTTATTTCATTGAACTTTATAAATGGATAGGCACTGTAGGGAGCAATTTTTCTTATGTCACAATGAAAACCGGAACCGCGGCCACTTGGTCCCGTCACGCCATAGTCGATGGCCATTTCTTTGGTCATCATGCCAATGCCCTTGGTGCGTTCGCGGAAGATGATGTTTCCAGTAAGAAGTTGATCGTATTCGGGAAGTTTCTTTCTAAAGTACGTGATGAATTCTTTTATTCTCTTTTGAAAGTTGGGGTGGATATCCGACATCAATCCTCCAGGTGTGTTAAAACTTTGAGTCAAACGACTGCCCGTTGTCTCTTCGAAGATGTCCAGTATTTTCTCGCGATCACGCAAACCATAGAAGAACGTAGTCAGTGCCCCGAGATCCATACCAAACGCACACCACCATAGTTGATGTGAAGCAATACGAGTTAGTTCTGCAAAAATTGTTCGAATATATTTTACCCGATCACTGACTTCCACTTGCATGGCATTCTCTATACATAATGCAACGGCCTCGTTGTTTATGTGAGCGGAGAGATAATCCATTCGATCAGTTAGGTGGATAATTTGAGGGTAGGTGAGATGTTCACACATCTTCTCTATCCCGCGGTGGATGTATCCGCAATGTGGAATCAGGTATTTTACTTTCTCTCCTTGCAAACACGTTTCAAAACGCAATACACCGTGCGTGGATGGGTGCTGTGGTCCCATATTAATGATGTATTCCTCTTTTTCCTGCATGTCTATATCAAGTAACGTTTCCTCCATACATCAACGTTCTAAGGTAAAGGCGTCTTTATAATCTTTGCGCAAGGGGTAACCAATCCAGTCGTCCTCCAGAAATAATCTGCGCAAGTCCGGATGATTGTCGAAGTGAATGCCAAACAAGTCGAATACTTCTCGCTCAAAATATTCAGCGGTTCGCCAGATCTTACAAACAGTAGGTACAATGGGATTAACTTTATCAGTAAGAATTACACGCAGTACAGCGGAGTGAAGAAATTCAGATGATGTAATGTGATAAACCACATGAAAGCCATCTTTGCGATCAACTGCAGTAAGGCAGAACAGGTAATCCATTTTGGTTGTGGAATTTTCTTTTAACAAAGTCATGACTTCAAGAAGCTTTTCCACAGGAAGAATAAATTCCGGATACTGTTTACTGATTCCTGGCTTTTGTTCGGGAACCCATAATGCAATCAAATTTGTTAGTTCTTCGGCTTGCATTCTCCTTCGTTTAATGGTTCTTGATTGTCTGCTGACTCATGATATCTTGACTTGTCATCAACAGAAGTATCGAGCTGCGGTACTTTTATATTTTTGCCTTCCTGTTCCGCAATTGATTTCATTTTTATTTTGCGCTGAAGTTGCATGACGCCATATAAGAGTGCCTCCGGTCTTGGAGGGCAGCCAGGGATGTATACATCAACGGGAATTACCTGATCAACGCCTCGCACGACTGAATAGCTATTATAATAGAACGGGCCGCCTGAAACTGCACAGGCACCCATAGCTATCACATATTTGGGATCAGCCATTTGATCGTACAATCTTTTTAAAACTGGCGCCATCTTTCTAACAATTGTACCGGCTACTACAATTACATCTGCCTGGCGAGGTGATGCCCGGTAAACCTCAATACCAAATCTTGCAAAATCATGACGCGGTGCACCGGTTGCCATCATCTCTATGCCACAGCAACTAGTTGCAAACGTTAATGGCCAAACAGAATTAGATCGGCCCCAATTAATAATAGAGTCGAGCGTTGAAACAATGACGGGACTACGGGATCTTCTCAGCTCCTCAAGTGTTTCATTGTCATTGAAGTCTTCGTACGGTATAGATTTTATGTCTACTCCCATGTTAATGCTTTTTTCTTCCAGGCGTATAGTAACCCTAAGCCAAGAACAGTCAAGAAGATTAGAATTTCAATAAAAGCACTAAAGCCAACTTCCCGCATGACCACGGCCCAGGGGAAGATGAACACGGTCTCGACATCGAAGATGAGGTAGATAATGGCGAATAAATAATAGCCAACGTGAAACTGAATCCATGTAGGTCCCTCGGTTGGAATACCACATTCGTATGGTTCGGATTTTGTTGCGGACGGTGCTTTCGGTGCCGCATAATAGGCGAAGATGATTGCCCCGCCTACCAAAACCACAGCTGTAATAAAAAAGGTGAGTAATTGATAACTTTCCATAATAGCCTATCGCGAGCCTCTTGTAATACTGCGCCTTTGACCAGCTAAAATTGTCAACTTCCGGATAGAAGAAGGATGATTTTACTTATTAAGTCAACTGACTTTTATCAGGTATACGTTCAAGAAATTTATCACCGAAATGATGCCTCCGTATACTTCTTCCGATACTCTAATGGATTATAGTGTGTGTACGCTTTGAACTGTCTGTTGAAATTTGAAAGCGTGTTGAAGCCACTGTCATAACACACTTTCGATACATCGATTTTTTTACCAATGAGTAGCTTACAGGAATAGCCAATCCTAATCTCGGTTAGAAATTCTGAGAAGGTTTTGTTAGCGTGAATTTTAAAATACCTACTAAAAGAAGTAGGGCTCATGTTAGCGATAGCAGCTACTTCATCCAGGCTTATTTTTTCCCGGAAATTCTTTAACACGTATGCATGCACGTGGTTCATCCGGCCAGTTTCTGTTTCTTTAAGAGAATTTGAATAACCCTCACTTGCCAATAAATTGTACTCTGTTGAATTGGCCAATAAATTTAAGAGATTTAGGAGCGTTAATATGCGGTCAAAATCTTCCACCTTAACTAAATTTAATATAAAAGAAGTTACCCTGTCTGCAGTGTCCCCAAAAATCTCCATCCCACGTTGAGCCTTTATAAAAAGTTGATTGATCTTATACATCTCATTTTTAAACAAGAAATCATCTCCCAGGAAATTTTCAGCGAAATATATTACGATTCCTTCTGTTACTAATTCCTTGTCGTCATTAAAATACTCATGATCGCTTTGCCACAGGTGTGGGAGATTGGGACCGGTAAAAGCAAGGTCTCCTTTTTTGAAAGGACTAACGTGATCGCCAATAAAGCGAGTACCCGTTCCTTTCATTACCAGGAACAATTGGTATTCTGAGTGAAAGTGCCAATTTGGATCAAAATGGGGTGCCGTTAGATACTTAACTTCAAACGCATGATTTTCAGAGATAGGTGATTTTTGTAAGGCAGGTTTCATATTTGAATAATTTAATGTTAATGGTTAGCCGCCCTAGACATTTTTCAAAATCCGTGTAAATGGTACTTATTTATCAATCAATTGTAACTATTGATAAATTTCATGTCAAAATACAGTCATTTATTGATATAATACAGTAAATGATTGCAGAATAATAAGCTGAATTTAGGATCTCAAACCAAGGAACATTATGCGATTCTTTATCAACTATTTCTACCTCTTATTAATGAGTATCATCATTGGCTCATGTGTTAACTCATCCAACAAGAATATTCGATCAGATTCGGGCAAGCTCGAAATTCTTTTTTTGGGACATGATAGCGAGCATCATAACTCTGCACTCTACCTTCCTTTGCTTGCCTCAACACTTTCGAAAGAGGGAATAAGTTTTACCTATACTGACAATCCTGACGACCTCAATGATGAAAACCTTGACAAGTATGATGGATTGATGATTTATGCCAATCATGAAGAGATCACTCCTAATCAAGAAAAAGCATTACTGGAATTTGTTGCAAAGGGCAGAGGCTTTATCCCCGTGCATTGCGCAAGTTTCTGTTTCCAAAACTCTCCTAAATATATCAGCCTGGTCGGAGGTCAATTTATGACGCACAAAACAGATACGTTCACGGCATCAATTATCAAGAAGGATCATTTTATCGTCAAATCATTGAATGAGTTTTCCACGTGGGATGAAACTTATGTTCACGATAAGGTTGGTAAAGATATTACCGTATTGATGGAGAGAGTTGAGGGTGATCATCATGAGCCCTGGACTTGGGTAAGAGAACATGGCAAAGGGAGAGTATTTTATACAGCGTATGGCCATGATGAACGCACCTGGAGCAATCCTGGATTTCAGCAATTAATGTTGGAAGGAATTCTGTGGTCTGTGGGGGATGATGCCAAAATAAAATGGGATAAATTCAATAAAGAAATTCCAAAGCTCGTGTATAAAGACGAAGCAAACATTCCCAACTATGAAAAGAGAGATCCGATGCCTAAATATCAAGAGCCGCTGACTCCTGAGGAATCAGCTAAGTTAATTCAGGTGCCAGTTGGTTTCGATCTTAAATTATTTGCATCCGAACCTGATATAATTAATCCCATAGCAATGGAGTGGGACGAAAAAGGAAGGCTTTGGGTTGTTGAAACAGTAGATTACCCGAACACAGTGCGCGATGACAAAAGCATTGGAGATGATCGCATTAAAATATGTGAAGATACGGATGGTGATGGCAAGGCTGATAAGTTTACAGTGTTCGCTGAAAATCTAAACATCCCCACCAGTTTGGTTTTTACCAACGGAGGAGTAATTATTTCACAAGCACCTCACTTTATATTTTTGAAAGATACCGATGGTGATGATAAAGCAGATGTCAGAAAAATTGTAATCGATGGTTGGGGTACGTACGATACACACGCGGGTCCATCCAATCTTAAGTATGGATTTGACAACCAGATTTGGGGTGTAGTTGGCTATTCAGGATTTGAAGGAACAGTAGCTGGTGAGAACAGAACATTCAGCCAGGGTGTTTACCGGTTTAAGCCAGATGTTTCCAGTTTCGAATTTATGACAGGCACAAGTAACAACACATGGGGCTTGGGCTTTACTGAAAGAAACGATGTTTTTGCATCCACCGCAAATAACACGCACAGTGTATTCATGGGTATTCCAAACAAGGCAGCACGTGGTGTTGAAGGAATTGCGTTAGGTGGTAGTGCTAAAATTGATGGTCACTATGCAATGCATGCTATTACACAACAAGTAAGGCAAGTGGATGTGTTTGGAGGATTTACTGCAGCGGCTGGACACAATTTTTATACCGCACGGAATTATC
>JAENVX010000203.1 GCA_016650355.1 Bacteroidia bacterium
CCAAAATAAAATGGCGGCACGTTTGGATTGGCTCATTCGTAACTAGATATAGATTTGATCAAGGTGTTGTAACTTTGAGAAGGCGCAGAGTTCCTGATGCAGGTAACTCTGCGAGGAATTGTGAAAACTCCCTTGCGTGACTCGACTATGGACTATTGTGACATCCTTTATAAACTGAAAATGGGCTATTTGAAAAATAAATGAAATACAATTTTACACTAAGAACCTTTCTGTTTTGGCAGAGGTGGTTATTCTACTCAAGTTTACTCTTTGCATTGGCAGGAATTATTTTTGCCTTCTTTGGGAAAAACATTTTATTTCTTCCATATGATAAAATGTTAGCACAAGTATTTTGGAATACAAATCAATTCCCACAACAAGCCGAACCTTTTCGGGCTTTCATTTACGCACCCTTGGGAGGAACTATCACTTGTGCTTACATATTACTCGCATTTATTGCCTATTATCCATTTAAACAAAAGCAACCTTGGGCGCGAAATGCTATTATTACTGCTTTCGGTTTTTGGGTTATTATCGATAGTGCTGTATGCATCTATTTCGGTGTTTATGCACAAGTATATTTTATAAATGTCTTTTCAATAACTGTAAAAGCGCTTCCAATTATTTTTACTTGGAAATCTTTCGAACGACAAGCATGATATTTATCTTGTCCTGACCAGGGTGTTACGACCGAAGGACTGAATATTTTAAAGAAACAATTTTAATTTTATAAAAAAACGATGTTGATGTTGGTCTGATGTTGTTAGTGTTGGTCGCTGACCAACATTTATAAAATATGGTTCAATAATAAATTTCAGTAAAAGTTCTATGAGAATAGGGTTGATGAGTTGATTTTTTAAAGAATATACGGAGATTTAAAGTGGGGGAAATAACTCGCTTTGAGTTATTCTGGACATTAATGCTTACAACTAAATTTATACCTTTGAATGACACAATTAAAAAAACAGTTTGTTGCGCTGAACATTGAATGCACCGACAGAATAACTAATGACTAAGACCTTTTTACAAGCTGAGTGGAGAAAGTTAGCGATGGCTAACTATTCGGTTGACAAGAAATTACTGGATAAATATTTACCACCAAAGACAGAGATTGATTTATGGAACGACATCTGTTACGTTAGTCTAGTCGGGTTTATGTTTAAGGACACAAAAGTTAAAGGACTTAAAATCCCATTTCACACAAATTTTGAAGAAGTAAATCTTAGATTCTACGTTCGTTGCAAGGACAATGGAGAATGGAAACGTGGAGTTGTTTTCGTAAAGGAAATTGTACCCAAACCAGCACTGACCTTTGTAGCGAATACAGTTTACAAAGAGAATTATGAGACCATGTCCATGAGCCATTCTTGGACAACATCAGACGACAACTTGACCGTGGAATACAAGTGGAAAAAAGGACGATGGAATTCACTTAAGGTTATAACTGACAAAAATGCGAGCTTAATTAAGAGCGACAGTGAAGAGGAATTTATAACAGAACACTATTGGGGATACACTAAGATTTCAAATGAAAAGACTTCGGAGTACGGAGTTGAGCATCCAAAATGGGAAGTATACCAAACAAAGGACTATTCAATTGACGTAGACTTCGCAAAGATTTATGGACAGGAATTTAATTTCTTGACATCTGAGAAACCTAAATCTGTATTTTTAGCAGAAGGTTCAGAAATAAAAGTTAAAGACGGGAGGCAGATTTAAAAATTGCGCACAACAAAATGTTTATGCAATGGCGGGGTTCGGTGTCCTTATTACTTTCGTTATCTTTAAAAACATTTGTGTCTTGGAACAGGTCGCAATTGGTCGGGCTTGGCATTCGCTTCGCTCATTTACCAAGCCCTCCTATTCCCGCCACGACAATATGCACCAACGTTATGCGTCATTATTAAACGATAAAATTTAACACGATATGTTCTTTAAAATACCTCCTGTCATTCTGACAATACTCATTATTACTCTACTTGGGGTCGTATTAATCCTGATAACCTACAAGTCCAAGAATGATCCAAAATTAACAGGATTTAGAAAAGCTATTGCTGTTCTGGGTGATGAACTGGCACACGCATTAATAATTGCAGCTGTAATAATTCTAATAGTGGATTTGCGATCTGACAGCCACATTAAACTTTCTATTAAAACCGCATTAAAAGAAAACAGTTTGTTATATGGTTTACAAGGACGACAGGCAGAACATAAGTTAATTTCAGAAGATTTTATAGATGATGTTGTTCGATATTTTAACTATGAAGTAGTTGCTCACTTGACCCTCTCCAAAGACAGTGGATATGTTAATTACAATTGGACCAATACATACACTGTGATAAATATATCGGAAGAGAACTATGAATGGAAGTTTATACCCACCGTGTGGAGTATGAGTAAACAGAATCCAAAAGCTGATTTTGGATTAGTATCTGTTAAAAACAGTTTAACTGGTAAAGAATTAATCGATTCTACTGAATTTGCAAAACTCAAAAAATATTATCCTAATGAAAGAAAAACAACACTTGAAGAACCCATGTATCTTAAGTTAGAGCCTAATATAGAGTATACAGTCATTATGTCCCACAATATTCATGATAATCTAACGGGATTTAGCACCCATCAAGTTGCTCACGTAACAGAAACTATGGAAATTCTACTTACATACGACAAAGAGGCCTTTAAGATAGATTACTTTAACCTAGCAAAGGCTTCTAATGAAGAGTGGCAGGTACCTAAAGCAAATCCACTTGTTAAAGGAGACAATTCAGATGGGAAAGTAAAACTGAATAAAATACTATATCCACACCAAGGAATATTAATCAACTGGGAAAAGATTGAAGATAAATAAACGAACGCACAACACTTGGCATAAGTCATAGCCGCTTTGAAAAAGGCGGCCACGCCCCATAACGTTGCGTGACATTAATAAAATGAATTGAGTGCTCGGAAGTTATCACTTAATAAAATGGAATATGAAAAAGCTTTTGACGACCACCCTCACATTTCTGATGTTTTGGGCTTGTAATTCCCCTAATAATAATTCGCAGCCAGACAATGATTGGATTGTTTTGTTTGGAGGTAGTTCTACTGACGCTCTGAGGGGATATGGTATAGAAAACTTTCCTCAGGGGATCTGGTATGTTGAAAAAGGTGTACTAATCGCTAATCCAGATACTTCTAACAGGGATTTGATTTCCAAAGATCGCTTTCGGAATTTTGAATTGGAATATGAATGGGCAGTGGATACTGCCGCAAACTCTGGTGTTTTCTTTCATATGCAGGAAGACCTGACTATGGAAGCCGGGAATGGAAATAGCCCAAACTGGCTGGATAATTTTGAACTACAGATTCTAGACGACCAACACTTTTATGATACACTGGCAATAAGATCTGCAGGGGCATTATATGATTTAATAGCACCAAAAAATAAGGAACTTAAGCCTATAGGTGAGTTTAATCAAGCACGGCTCCTACACCAGGACGGTCATGTTGAGCATTGGCTCAATGGAAATAAAGTGGTAGAGTTTGAAATCAATAGTCCTGAGATGAAAGAATTATTGAATAAAAGTAAATTCAAGGAAAACCCTAGCTTTCATTCAGATAAAGAAGGACATATTATGTTTCAGCATCATGGACAAAGGGTATACTATAAAAACATAAGGGTAAGGAAGCTTTAAAGAAGTTAATGGTACTGCTTCCAGCAATCCAATCTTAGTACCCAAACAATACTTCGTCTATTAAAAAAGGTTACAGATGAAGCCTGAATTTAAGCCTCACATTTGCAAAGCCGATATCTCCAGGCCATTACTAAAAGGTTGCTTGTAAAAACGCTTTCCTGTTCCTTTATACAACGCGTTGGCAAGTGCTGCAAAAGCGGGCGGAAAGGTGGGCTCTCCCATTCCCGTAGGGTCAATGTCATTTTGCACAAAATGAACATCAATGGATTTGGGCGCTTCGCTATGACGAATCATTCGGTAGTTGTGAAAATTGGTTTGCTCCGGCACACCGTCTTTGAGTGTAAGCGCTCCATACATGGCAACACCAATGCCATCTACGATTGCGCCTTCCGCCAGGTTAGTGGCCGCATCTGGATTTACAACAATGCCGCAGTCCATTGCGCAACACACGCGTTGAACAACAGGCTTACTCCTTTCAATTGTTAAATCCAACACTTGCGCCACATAGGTGTTGTGACAAAAATAAGCAGACACACCCCGATGAACATTTGGTTGAATATTGCTCCAATTCGATTTTTCGCGTACCAATTTTAAAACTCCGGCATACCGACTTGCATCATAATCATTCTTTTCGCCAACAGGATTTTTCAAAGCACGCTCCAACAGTTCAAGACGAAATTCAATCGGGTCCTTCCCTGCTGCTTCGGCAACTTCATCCAGAAAGGATTGTTCTACTGCAGCCATGAAGTTCGATCGTGGTGCGCGATAAGATCCGGTAGTAAGATTTGAGTTGATCGTTGTTTCCTCCGCCAGGTAATTATCAACCGCACCGGCAGGAAACCGGTTTTCCGCTAGCGGACTTTCTGGAATGCCAATAGCTTTTACATGGAACGCAATCAAATTATTATCTGTATCTAACGCAGCACGGTACTTTGCGCTGTACATGGGGCGATAGATTCCGGAGGTCATATCATCTTCGCGTGTATAAATAAGTTTAACGGGTGCATTCATCTTTTGAGAAATGAGTGCAGCTTCCAACAGCCAATGCGCGTATGATCTTCTTCCAAATCCCCCACCCAAACGTGTCATCTGAATTTCAATTTTCTCTACTGGCATACCAAGTCTTGCAGACAAGGTTTGCTCTGTAAGTTCTGGTTTCTGTAATGGACCTGCCAGCTCAGCTTTATCGGCTGTAACATGCGCAAAGAAATTCATCGGCTCCATGCAATTGTGCGCAAGAAATGGAGCGGTGTATGTGCGTTCAATAATTTTCGCTGCACTCTTGAATGCTTTGTCTGGGTTGCCATCCTTACGGGCTACCGTCAAAGGCTTGGTCATTAATTCATCTATGGCAGCCTGATGAGTTGTGGTACTCTCCAGCCCAGAAGGAACATCCACTTTCTGTGAAGGACCTCCATTCCCTTTCTTCATGATGGAATGATCAACGAACGGCTCCCATACAACTACTAATTCTTTCTTAGCATTCATCACCTCCCACGTAGTGCTACCCACAATCGCTACAACCTCTGGGAATGTACATGTATCAAAGAACTGTCTTTCGTAATCGTCCTTCATGGATTTAACAGCGAAAACATCCTTGATACCCGGCATTGTTCTTACCGATGAGTCGTCAATCGATTTTAGTTTCATGCCAAAAGCAGGAGGGTGTACGATCATCGCAATGAGCATGCCTTCACGTTTTGTATCCATGCCAAAGAGCGGCTTTCCTGTTATAATTTTTTTTGCGTCTACATTTTTTTGGGAGGTACCTATAAGGTTAAAATCTTTTACCTCTTTTAGATTCACCTCCTTGGGCACTTCAATTTTTGCAGCCGCTGAAGCCATCTCACCGTATCCAGCCGACTTCCCACTTTGTTTGTGATGAAGTGTTCCAGCTTCGGTGGTGATTTCGTCTACCGGAACTTGCCAGGCCTGTGCTGCCGCTTCGCAAAGCATCTGCCGTGCAGTGGCGCCCGCCATTCGCAAACTCTTCCACCCTTGTCGTATCGCCTGACTGCCACCAATAAACTGACGTGTAAAATATTTTGTGTTTAGATCAGCTTGCTCGATGATTACAGTTGCCCAATCCACATCAAGTTCTTCCGCAACAATCATCGGCATGGACGTTTTTACATTCTGCCCGCCTTCGGGGTTGGGCGACATGATGGTAACAATTCCATTGTCCCCTATTTTTATATAGCCATTTATTTCAAACCACTCCTTCGGTAATGCCAGCACTTCTTCTTCTGATTTCCCTACGCAAGAAATCAAACTATTAAATCCCAGCATCAAACCGCCACCAGCAAGGGCCGACACTTTTAAAAAAGATCTTCTTCCAATAGATGTCTTAATAATCGTCATGCCTTTTTAGTTGATCGTATAAGCTGCAGCTTTTTTTGCAGCTTTATAACCTCGCTTCTATAACTAGGTATGTCCTACCCTATCGTAATATCCTCCTTTAAAAATGGCTGCTGATAAAACCGCTTACCCTTTGCTTTGTATAACGCATTGGCCACCGCGGCAAATACTGGTGGGAATAAGGGTTCTCCAAGGCCAGTGGGTTCAATATCATTTTTCACAAAATGCACTTCAATTGATTTGGGTGCTTCCTTTTGCCTGATCATCCGATACGTATCGAAGTTATTTTTTTCTGGCACACCGCCTACAAAGGTCAGTTCACCAAAAAAAGCATTTCCGATTCCATCTACAATGGCCCCTTCACCCATGTTGGCCGCTGCATCAGGATTCACAACAATGCCACAGTCAACAGCCGCGTATACTTTTTGAATCACGGGTTTGTTGTTTTGCATCTCAAGCTCAATTACCTCAGCTACATAGGTATTATGACAGAAGTATGCGGACACTCCACGATGTACATTGGGATGTGGTTCATTCCATTTGGATTTTTCTTTCACCAATTTCAAAACTCCCGCATACCGATCTGCATCATAATCGTTGCTTTCACCCACCGGTTTAGTCTTGGCGCGCTCCAAAAGTTCAAGTCGAAAATCGATAGGATCTTTTCCTGCAAGTTCTGCCAACTCATCCAAAAAGGATTGCTCCGCTCCGGCAATGAAATTCGATCTCGGTGCACGGAAAGCTCCTATAGTTATGTTTGAATCTAAGCTCCAACCTTCGGCTAAATAATTATCAACTGCACCTGCCGGGAACCTGTTAGCATGAACTGCGTGCTCAGGAATGCCACCACCTTTTACATGAAACGCAATTACATTATTGTCTTTATCCAATGCAGCCCTATACGTGGCCGTGTAGGTAGGTCGGTAGATTCCATAGGTCATGTCATCTTCACGTGTGTACACCATTTTAACAGGCGCATTTATTTTTTGTGAGATAACGGCCGCTTCTACCATGTGATGACAATAAGCTCTCAATCCAAAACCGCCACCCATGCGCGCGAGTTTGATATGAATTTTTTCTTTGGGAAGTCCGAGCCGAGCAGACAACGTTCCCATGATGAATTCCGGTGCCTGAGTCGGCCCGTAGAGTTCTGCTTTGTCGGCCGTAACGTGCGCAAAGCAATTCACCGGTTCCATAGTATTGTGCGCGAGGTAGGGCGCTGAATACGTGCGCTCGAGCACTTTCGATGCACGCTTAAATGCCGCCACCGGATCTCCATCTTTCCGAAGCATGCCCGCTGGTTTTTTCGCCATCTCCGCCATTCTCGCTTTATGACCTTCCGTGCTTTCCAGACCACCCGGAATCGTCACAGTTTCTTTACCACCCCTGCCGTTGATAACAACGTTGTTGTCTGAAATTACTTCAAACTCAATCTTCAATGCTTTCTTCGCATTCATCACTTCCCAGGTGGTGTTGCCCACCACAGCAACCAGTTCGGTAAACGTGGTGGTATCAAAACCATTGCGCTCGTAATCATCAGCAAGCGTTTTGATCACAAACACATCTTTGATACCGGGCATCGATCGTGCAGCCGCATCATCAACTGATTTTACTTTCATGCCAAAGGGGGGATGTGCGATCATGGCGATTAACATGCCTTCCTGCTGATAATCCATTCCAAACATGGGTTGGCCGGTAAC
>JAENVX010000204.1 GCA_016650355.1 Bacteroidia bacterium
GAGACATATGGTGTTATGGTATATCAGGAAGATGTGATACGCGTAGCACATTACTTTGCCGGGCTCACGCTCACAGAAGCTGATGTCTTGCGCAGAGGCATGTCGGGCAAGTATCGCTCACGTGAAGAATTTCAACGGGTGAAAGATCGTTTTTTTGAAGGGTGTGCTGAACGTAAATATGATCCCGCTGTTACAAATCGTGTCTGGTTAGAAATCGAAAGTTTTGCAGGTTACTCCTTTGCGAAAGGACACTCGGCCAGCTATGCCGTAGAGAGTTATCAAAGTCTATTTTTAAAAGCACACTATCCCTTAGAGTTCATGGTGGGCGTGATCAATAATTTTGGTGGATTTTACCGGACAGAATTCTATTTTCACGAAGCGCGCATGAGTGGTGCCCAACTTGAGGCGCCATGTGTTAATAACAGCGAACATCTCACTACAATTTATGGGGATCAGATTTATATGGGCTTTATCCATATAAAAAGCCTGGAAACAAAAGTGGCGCAGCACATTGCCAATGAAAGACATCAGAATGGCACGTACACAAGTCTCGACAATTTTCTGAGGCGCCTCTCCGGCAGACGGGGTGGCACACCCGGCATTGGTCTTGAGCAGTTGCGCATTCTCATCCGCATTGGTGCCTTTCGCTTTACACATAAGAACAAGCAGCAACTCCTGTGGGAATCCTTGCTCTATTTCAGCCACGCTAAAGCAAAGCCCTCCACCACTGTTGACTTATTTGATACTGAACCAAAAGATTATCCTTTACCCGTGCTGCAACGTAATACATTAGAGGATGCATTTGATGAAATTGAGTTACTTGGGTTTCCTCTTTGCAATCCATTTGATCTGCTGGCTACATCCTATTATGGAGATACGAAAGCAGAAGAGTTGAGTCGTAGAAAGGGGAAGGCTGTACACATCGTAGGGTATATCGTTACCACCAAAGATGCCTCCACAATGAAAACAAAGGAACACATGTGCTTCGGCACCTTTTACGATGTGAACGGAAAAGTATTTGATACCGTCCACTTCCCTGAGTCCGCACGAAAGTTTCCGTTTCGCGGACGAGGCTTCTATGATATAAAAGGAAAAGTCACAGAAGACTTTGGAGTTTTTACGATCGAAGTCGTTTGGATGGATAAACTACCGATGGTTAGTAAGCGCGCTGATCAGGCTTTCGCTGAAGTACTGAGTGTAAATGCTCAAGCCTGATTTTACTTGTGCTCTTTTGTTATCTAGTCAACTAACCTTTACTTTCGAATTTTAATAACTACTTAAAAAGTTGGGGAGCACTTCGGCCAGGGATAGCAGTGGAAAGCCCGAAGCGCTGTGCTTGTGTGTTAGCCGGACTTGTAACGCCTGCCTGACGGTAGGCAGGAATAACCCGGTGCGAATCAGGCCGTAAAAGAATTTTAAGAATTCGTGCATCCATTTAGCTATGGACTGCCGACTAAATACTATGGACTAATATGCGTCAACAATTACTCAGTGAAGGAGCCAAAGAACTCAGTTACGAAATCCGTGAGATTGTAAAGAAGGCCGAGCAAATAAAAAACTTGGGCAAAGAAATCTGTTGGGAAAACATTGGTGATCCTATTCAAAAAAATCATTTGCTTCCACAGTGGATCAAACAGATCATTGCCGACCTGGTCCTTCAAAACGAGTCGTATGGGTACTGCCCCTCTAAAGGCATTTTAGATACCCGAATATTTTTAGCACAACAAAATAATCTACGCAAAGGCGCGCAAATAACTCCGGATGATATTTGTTTCTTCAACGGTCTGGGTGATGCCATCTCTAAAGTATATCAATACATCACGCCCACTTCGCGTATCATTGGTCCCTCGCCTGCCTACTCCACGCATTCCAGCGCAGAGGCAGCGCACGCAAGTCATGAACCGCTCACCTATAAACTCGATCCTAATAACAAATGGTATCCGGACCTGGATGATCTCTATAATAAAGTAAAATACAATCCAAATGTTGTAGGTATCCTTATCATCAATCCAGACAACCCAACAGGGATGGTATATCCCTATGAAACACTTAAGAAGATTGTTGAGATCGCCCGCGAGTTTAAACTCTTTCTGATCTGTGATGAAATTTACATCAACATCACATATAATGGTGCAAGGGCTTATGCACTGGCTGAAGTAATCGAAGATATCCCCGGTATTTCCATGAAGGGAATTTCAAAAGAACTGCCCTGGCCAGGCGCACGTTGTGGTTGGATGGAGTATTACAATCGCGACAAGGATGAAGATTTCAGTCGTCTCTGTCAGGCTATTGATAATGCAAAAATGATTGAGGTCTGCTCTACCAAACTTCCGCAGTTGGCCATTCCAAAAATTCTTGGGGACCTCCGTTTTAAAGATTATCGCGAAGAGACGAATCGGAATATTGGCAGGCGTAGTAAAATCATTGCCGACATTCTTCACACCGTTCCACAACTGACATTCAACGAAACCTTTGGTGCCTTTTACAATACCATCATATTCCGCAAGGGCACGCTTAAGGCAAATCAAACTATAAAGATTCAAGATCAAAAAATCAAAAAATTAGTTGACGATTGGACCGCGGAAGAAATGCCCCTTGATAAACGATTTGTCTACTACTTGCTTGGAGCAAAAGGTATTTGTGTTGTACCTATCTCCTCCTTTTGCTCGGAGCTGGAGGGCTTTCGGGTGACCCTGTTAGAAGAAAAAGAGGATACTTTGATTAAAACTTTTACGGCAATCCGGGATGGCATTGTAGAGTATCTATCTTCAGAGTAGTGTTTCTACCTAACATTCGTTACTACTCTGTAAAACTTTTTTATCCTTTTTAGTATAATCTCCTTACAAAATTTTGCCATCTTGCACTACCGCATAAGAAAACTAATGAATACTTCTACTGCATACGGCTTAAACAGCTCAATCAATTTGGTTGGAAGTACACTTGTGCTCATTAACGTCATTATTCTCAGAAAACAGGGGTGCTGACGATAGTGTAAAAGAAATTATCGACCGCCCTGATGAAACCATCGGGGCGGTTTTGTTTTATAGGAATGACAACAAACTAACGATTGTTTTAAAATATATGTATTACAACGACAACACGGTTCTTTTTCTGGATGGAAATTATGTGAAAGCAAAAGATGCCAAGATTGATTTATTCGGACAGACTTTGCATTATGGGTATGGCGTATTCGAAGGAATCCGGGCATACGAAACAGTGAATGGGATAAAAACCTTTAAAGCCCTTGAACATTTCGAGCGATTGAAAAGAAGTTGCAAACTGGTGGACATACCCTTTCACTATTCTGCTGAGGAACTTTCCCAAATCACCTTTCAAGTGCTGAAGAAAAACAATTTATCCAACGCTTATATTCGACCCTTGGTATTTTGCAGTCCAAATATGGATCTCACGGCACCGAATGAAATATCACTGATGATTTCAGCTTGGGAAGTGGATCGACACAGCACATTAAAACCAGCGCGCGTTTGTATCTCCTCGTTTCAGCGTCCTAATCCAAAAGCCGTAACGGTGGAAGCGAAGGTTTGTGGGTTGTATGCTAATTCAATTCTTGCCACCATGGAAGCAAAGAAACGTGGCTTTGATGATGGGCTCCTCCTCGATTTGAATGGCTTCGTTGCCGAAGGGCCCGGAGCCAATTTCTTTTACGAGAAAGATGGTGTAATGTATAC
>JAENVX010000205.1 GCA_016650355.1 Bacteroidia bacterium
CGTAGTGAGCTGGGCCAATGGCGCGGAGACCTTGTCTATAAGATTTTTCGAGATGTTTTGGCGTACGTATGGAATCTGCGCCTTCTAGACTTAGTATATAACCAATTGCCTTTTTTGTAGAAGTATTTTTATTCCAATTTGAAAGATGATCTTCAAGTGATTCTATATCGATGATAGGAGTGAGTTCACCGTCTTCTTCCATGGCTTTGTACCATGCTAATTGCGCTTGTGTGTGTGCCCAGGCCTGTTCAGGTGAGTTCCAGCCGGGGAGAGGATTATCAGGCGCAACGTAACGGGCAATCTGTGTTGCTACTACTAACCCGATATTCCCCTTTCGTAGTTCTTCAAAATTAACCACATTATTTCCGCGATCGGGCTTGTCTGTCATTCCGTTTTCGCGTTCACGGATTTCAGTGATAGATTTTCGCAAGTCGCGGTTCCATTCTATCGCATTCATGCTTAAATCAAGGTGGGCGTCTACGATGAAGTTAGGCATCTTCTATTAAAATATCAGATAGAGATTTTTCTTTTTCGGGCTACGATGTTCCAGCTTCCTGTGACACGGTTGTTTTCGGCCACCACAACGGATTCATGCAGTGCAACTGTTGGGCAGATGTGGAAGGGAACACCATATAGTATATCTCCTACTTTATAAGAATTATTTTTCTCTGCTTTCAAAATCAAATGTTCTTCACTATGGCCATGTGGCCGCAATTCGGGAGCATTCAAAAAATGCACCCGTTTATCAAGTGGGTTTTCTGACGCTACCGATTTATGACCCAGGTCAATGCAAATTGTTTCGTCATCTGGTTTGGAAAGGATTCGGGTGACCAATAAGGCAGCAAAAACAAAATGAAGTTCTGTAAACAATTTATGATAGCCATAATCCCAGAATATAAACGTGCCCGGACTGCATTCAGCATTTTTTCTTTTGGCATGTATCGATAACGTGGTATTTCCCCCTGTAACAATTGTTGGCGTAACTCCAGTTTGTAGGGCGATTTCTTTTTGTAAACTTTCGACCCGTAGGAATCCCTCATCACATCCCTTTGTTCGTACAGCCAAATCAGCTGCATTGTGATGACCATCATAGGCATGCAGGCCGATGGGAACGATACCGGTTAACGATTGGCAGTATTTAAAAAGTGAAAGCGCTTTTTCCGGTATGATACCCGTGCGATTCATGCCTA
This sequence comes from Bacteroidia bacterium, assembly GCA_016650355.1. Taxonomy (GTDB): domain Bacteria; phylum Bacteroidota; class Bacteroidia; order Cytophagales; family Cyclobacteriaceae; genus ELB16-189. The sequence continues at coordinate 1,191 of JAENVX010000205.1, forward strand.
CGTTTAAATCCAGAAAAACTTTTATGTCAATACCTTCTTTGATTGCCGTTGCTGACAATTCACATGCAGTTCCTTCATTGTCAATCAAGCAAGAGAATTGAGTTGATGGATATTTTTTTATCAACTTACTTAGTCGCACGCCCCTCGGCCCCACAGGTTGGTAGGCCAGTAAGACATCCGGGGCTGCTAGCATTGCTAACATTTCTGCTTCGGCTATTGTAGCGCATTTAAATTTTGAAATGCCCGCATCCATTAACAACTGACATACTTCTGCACATTTGTTTGTTTTTACGTGTGGACGCAGCCGGTTTGAATCTGGAACAAATTCTTTGAGAATACGAATGTTTTCTTTGATCCTTTCGGGAAAGACTACTAAGGCTGGTGAATCAAGTTCGTCTACGTTATTTAAAGTATACCAGGTTTCCATCTTTGACTATTCAAGTTCAAACATTGCCTCAATTTCAACAGGAATATTATCCGGTAATGACCCCATACCTACAGCACTTCTTACACCAACTCCATTATCTTTGCCCCACACTTTTGCGAAAAGTTCACTGCACCCATTGATGACAAATGGATGACGTTCAAATTCAGGAACTGCATTTACCATTCCTAATACTTTGATCACCCTTTTTATTTTATTGAAACTTCCAAGATTGGCTTTAAGTGTTGCAAGGATGGCAAGCCCGACTTGTTGTGCGGCTAACTTTGCCTCATCAACATTTAAGTCGATACCTACTTTACCAATGATAAGAGTACGATCTTCTTTTAACGTGCCATGTCCAGATACGTAAGCGAATCTATCCACTATTAAAAAAGGTTTGTAAACTCCAAGTGGTGTTGGGGGTGGAGGTAATGTTAAACCTAATTGTTGGAACCGCTGATCAGGTGTCATGCTTTTTGTAAGATTAAGAAATTCGAATTTTCCTATGATAACAAGGCATTAATAATCAATACTCCTATCAATCCACAGATTGACACGATGGTCTCCATAAACGACCAAGATCGGATTGTATCCCACAGACTTAAATTGAAATATTCTTTAAACATCCAGAACCCGGAATCGTTGACATGAGAAAACAATAGGCTTCCTGCCCCGACCGAGAGGACCATCAAATTTGCATCGACTTCAGGATTGGCAATCAATAATGGAGCTACAATGCCAGCCGCGGTAAGACCGGCTACCGTAGCAGAACCAACCGCTAAACGGATCAGGCAGGCGATTGTCCACCCAAGGATTAAAGGATGGGCATTCATTCCTCCAAAAAAGCTGGCAATTTCATTGCTTACACCGCTATCAATCAAAATTTGCTTAAGCGACCCGGCACCTCCCATAATCAGCAAGATCATCCCCACATCTTTGACAGAATCTGAATAGAAGCCCATGATCTTGTTCATTGAAAGGCCTTTTTTTATGCCAATGGTGTAGGTTGCAACGGATAATGAAATCAGCATAACAACCGAGGGATCGCTTAAAAAAATAACTGTCTTTTTTAGGATTCCATCACTGTCAATCATTGGATTTACAATGGTAGTTGTTGCGAGAAGAATTACAGGGAGAAGAGCTGAGAGAAATGAATTCGCCATCCCAGGTAACTGATCCTCGGGCAGGCCTTCCGTTTGAAATGTTTTTAAAACATTTACTTTAAGATTCTTAAGTGTTTTCGAAAATAATAGACCCGCAATAAGGACAGTTGGGAATCCAATGATGGTACCGTAAAGTAATGTCATACCCATGTTCGCGTGAAATTGTGCTACAAGGGCTGTGGGTGACGGGTGAGGAGGCAGAAAACCATGCGTAACTGACAGCGCTGCAAGCATAGGCACACCTACATACACAGCATTAAGTTTGAACCGATAGGCAACAGAACAGATCAAAGGAAAGACGAGAACAAATCCAACATTATAAAAAAGCGGAATCCCTATTACAAACCCAGTTATCATGAGTGCCCATTGTAATTTACTTTCTCCAAAGAGCTTCATAAGGCCTCCCGTTATCTGCTGAGCTGCCCCGCTTTCGGCAACAAGTTTACCCAACATGGCCCCGCAAATCACAACAATAGCGAGCGAACCGAGCATATCACCAAGCCCTTTCTGTACGGATCCGCTGATTTTTGGAACCTCAATACCCAATAGTAATCCACCGATGATGGAAACGATCATGAAAGAAATAAATGGGTTGATTTTAAAATAGGAAATGAGAAGTACCAAAAGTACTATGCAAAGCAAGACAGTGAGTAATGACATGAATTCGGTTTTTAATTCTGGAAACTTAGAATTTATCAGGAATCTGAATTACGCGAACTACTATTTCGTGTTGGTCGCCATCTTTATCCATTAAGTTGAACTTTACCATGGGATTGTCCCGGTTTATATTCGTTTCCACGTGAATTATTTTGTTGCCCTGCATATGCTTCTCAATATCTTTCTGAAGGATAAATAGTGCGTTGGCAAAATCAACTTCAAGTGGGCTTGGATTATAAGAGGATGTTTTCATTTTAGATAGTCAAAATTTGAGTCTTGATTTTTGAATTTATTACCAACGGATCAACGCAGAAGCCCACGTGAAGCCACTGCCGAAGGCGGCTAAACAAATTACGTCATTTTCTTTGATTCTTCCTTCTGCCCATGCTTCACTCATGGCAATAGGTATGGAGGCAGCGGTAGTGTTGCCATAACGCATGATGTTATTAAAAACTTTATCATCTTTCAAACCAAGTTTCTCCTGAATGTATTGGCTTATTCTAAGATTTGCCTGATGCGGTACTAATAGGTTGATGTCTTCTTTCTTCATATTGTTGGCTGCAAGTGCTTCATTAATTACTTCCATGAATCGAACAACTGCATGCTTAAATACCTGACTTCCGTTCATTACTACTTTAAAGCTGGTCGTGTCAAGAATTTGTTCAGGTTGCCTTTCTTCTCGTGGACGGCTACTGCCAGGATCTTTAACATAAAGTTCTTCGGCAAACCGACCATCGGAATGAAGATGGGTGGAGAGAATGCCTTGTTTGGCGGAAGGTTGGAGTATGGCTGCGCCAGCTCCATCCGCAAAGATAACGGCTGTGTTTCTTCCCCGCGTTGTTGCATCTATAGCAGTAGACTGAATTTCCGCACCCACGACAAGAATAGTTTTGTACATCCCTGTTTTTATAAATTGATCAGCAACAGACAAGGCATAAATAAAACCAGAGCAGGCGTTTCGGATATCCAGAGCACCTATTCGTCCATCAATTCCTAGTTCACGTTGCAGTAATACACCTGAGCCTGGAAAAAAGTAATCAGGTGTGATCGTTGCAAAAACAATAAAGTCAATGTCTTTTTCGGTAAGGTTAGCTCGTTGTAGCGCTATGCGTGAGGCCTTAGCCGCCATATTGGCAACGGTATCCTTGGCGGGATCAATCCATCTACGCTCCCTTATCCCGGTGCGTTCAACAATCCACTCATCCGTTGTATCAATGATTGTCGAAAGATATTCGTTCGTGATAACAGTTTCAGGAACATGATGTCCGAGCCCAACAATTTTAGAGTGGTGCATAAGGTCTCTTTTGTAGAGGGCTAAGGTAAGGAAATGTTATAAAGTATTGTTTAGGAATTATTAAAACGGTTAACTTTAAAAACCGGCATCATCAATACGCTATGTTGAAAAAATACCGATTTGCTGTATTCTGCTCAATTACTCTTTTTATGGTTTCCTGCATAACCGAGGAAGAGAAGGTGAAGAAGGATTTACTTTCCACCTTCTCGCTTCCTGATGAATTTCAAATTGAACTTTTCGCAGCTGAACCACTAATTGCCGATCCGGTAGACATGGAAGTTGATGAGAATGGACGGGTATACGTTGTGGAAATGCATGGGTATCCTTTGGATACTGAGGGAAGTGGGAAAATTAAAATATTGAAGGACACGAACGGGGATGGCTACCCGGATGAAAGCATCACGTTTGCGGATAATCTTATTTTACCCACAAGCATTATGCGTTGGAAGAATGGTTTGTTGGTAACAGATGCCCCAGACGTTATATACCTCGAGGATACCAATGGAGACGACATTGCAGACATACGAAAAGTAGTGCTAACGGGCTTTGCTCGTTCAAATCCACAGCATAATCTAAATTCACCACTCTATGCCCTGTCTCTTATACACATCTGACG
>JAENVX010000206.1 GCA_016650355.1 Bacteroidia bacterium
TCGTTTGTTCTTTTTGCATCCTGCGAAAATGGATTTGATGAGTTAAACACAAGTAAGACTGGGGCAACTGCACTTGATCCTGCACTCGTGCTGAACAATGCTGTAATTAGTTCTTCACTCCCGCAAGGGCAACTTAATTATGAACTTGGTATTGTGCAACAAGTGATTTCACCCAATACTGGAGTGTTGGAGGGCGCTAATTTTAACAAAGACAATAGCAACAATACAGTCTCGAATTGGCAAAACTATTACCGAAATGTACTTAAGTATACTGACGATGTTATCACGAGGACCAAAGATGTACCGGCAAGAAGCAACTTGATGAACATGGCTCGGATCATTCAAGCCAATGCTTACATTATTCTTACCGATACCTATGGAAGTGTTCCTTACGAGGAAGGTGGTAAGGGATATACTGAGCAGATCTTCTTCCCAGTATATCAAACGCAACAAACCATTTATCAGAACGTCATTCAAGAGTTACAAACAGCCACGACTGCATTGGATGCGGCTGGAAAGATTGAAACCGCGGATGTTTTGTATAGCGGAAATATTTCAAAATGGAAAAAATTCGGCTTTTCACTTTTACTTAGAGCTGGCATGAGGCTAAGTAAGGTCGATGCAACATTAGCGCAAAGTACTGTTGCTGCTGCCTTCGCTGGCGGTGTGATTACTAGCAATGCTGACAACGCATCTATACGGCACGATGCTAACTATGTAAACGGGCACGGCAACACATTAAATGGCACAGAAGCCGCAAACTTTTACTTAGCAAAACCATTTGTTGATGCGCTAAAGACCAACAGTGACCCACGTTTATCAGCAATAGCGATTCGCTTTGTAGGGGCTACCTCAGGTCCAGCTCAGGTTGCTGGAGTTGCAACCAAAGTAGCATCAGACCAATATGGATTGCAAATGGGCAGCACCGATGCAGACGCAGATGCATTAGGAAAAACATTACCAGGCGGTGGTACCAGATACGCCCACAGTCAGGTAGATCGCACCCGTTTGGCAAAGAGAACATCTCCTATGTTTTTGGTAACTGCTGGTCAAACAAACCTACTACTTGCAGAGGCCCGATTCAGAGGGTGGATCACAGCGGGTACTGCTAGTGGATATTTTAGTGCGGGTATAGCAGCACATATGGATCAAATGGTATCATACGATGCGGGCTCTGCTGTGGCTGGTGCTGATCGTGATGCCTATGTTGCTGCAATGGGCACAACATTTGCCGGAAATGAATTAGCTCAGATTAACTATGAGTATTGGGTGGCTTCTTTCCTGAATGGCCAGGAGGCATGGGCAAACTTCAGAAGAAGTGGATTTCCTGTCCTAGCAGTTAATCCATTCCCCGGAAAAGTAGTCAATTGGATTACTCGTCTTACTTATCCACCGTCTGAAATTTTAGTGAACAGTGATAACGTACAATCAGCTATCACTGCACAAGGTCCCGATAAGTTGGATACAAAAGTATGGTGGGATAAATAATATTATTTTGAATTCAAGCGATGGGCAGCCAAATGGTTGCCCATTTTTATACATACGGGTAGCTATTATCGATCGAATAGATTAATTTCATCGCATCACTAAAATTGAAATTAATGGTGTAAGTATGGAGGAGAAAAAAGATAATTCTGGAATGGGCAGACGCGATTTGCTTAAAAGTTTGGGCCTTGGTGCTGCTGCCGGCACATTAGGAATCTTAGCTGACCCAAACGATGCTGTGGCTCAAGTCTTCACTAGCGCCACGAAAGGTCTACCGCCTTTAAAAATCACTAAAGTAAAAGCAATCTATACATGTCCACATGGCATAGAGTTGATTGTGGTGAAAGTAGAGACCAGCGAACCCGGGCTTTACGGGTTAGGTTGCGCAACATTCAGACAACGGGCTCACCCGGTGATATCAGCTATCAATGATTATCTCAATGATTTCTGCGTTGGAAAAGATGCAGACAATATTGAAGATCTCTGGCAAACCACGTATGTAAGTTCTTATTGGAGAAATGGGCCGGTTTTAAATAACGCACTGAGCGGACTCGATCAGGCGTTGTGGGATATTAAAGGCAAGCGCGCGAACATGCCTGTGTATCAGTTACTCGGTGGCAAGTGTCGTTTTGCTATTCCATGTTATTCCCATGCCAGTGGTGATACTATTGAGAAGGTGGCCGAAGATGCCAAGAAAAAAATGGAGCAAGGATTTAAATATGTGCGCATACAACTTGGTGGATATGGAGCAACGCAGGCATTAGGTGGCTATGGGGCTTCAGGTATTACAAAACCAGATTTTAAAACGGCAGGATTTGGCGCGCCTAACGACAACTTCATGGACACCTATCGATACATCAAAGGTATACCAGAGATGTTTGAAGAGACGCGAAAAGTTTGTGGTGATGAAGTTGAGCTGCTGCATGATATTCATGAGCGAATACAGCCAAATGAAGCCATCTCCATGATCAAAAATTTAGAGGAGTTCAGACCTTTCTTTATTGAAGATCCTTTTTCCCCGGAGAACATTGGCTATTTTAAGTTGTTAAGACAACAAACCAGTGTACCGATAGCGATGGGAGAATTGTATAACAATCCACATGAATGGATTGGGCCAATGTCTGAAAGGTTATTCGACTTTATTCGTATACATATTTCGCAGATCGGTGGCATTACACCCGCTATGAAAGTTGCAAGGCTTGGCGAAGCATTCAATATTAGAACTGCCTGGCACGGCCCCGGAGATGTTTCTCCAGTTGGTCATGCCGCAAATGCTCATATCGATTTTGCTGTTTGGAATTTTGGTATTCAGGAAAGTGTAACATTTTCGTCTGAGCTGCAAGAAATTTTTCCCGGGTGCCCAACCATGAAAAATGGATACATGTCAGTAAATGAAGCCCCGGGGCTTGGAGTAGATGTAAATGAGAAATTGGCAGCGAAATATCCCCTGCCGAATAAACAATTAAATGAATGGACCCAGGTCAGACGAAGCGATGGCACAGCCATCAGACCCTAGGAAATAGATAAACAGTAATTATAGAAACATAAATATTTAAGTCATGGTAAAAAAAGGATTAATAACGGTAGCGCTCATTCTCGGGTTCTATTTTTCAAATGGCCAGCGTGTGGGTTCATCGCCAGAGTACATCAAAGCATTAACATCAGAATGGAAAGGCGAACGATCACATGATGGCAGACCCAAAGTATCGGACGCACTATTGGCGAGGTTAAAAAATATTTCCATGGAAGAAGCATGGGGTGTCTTGCGAAATAAAGGATATCTCAATCAATATGAGGGCGATTGGTCAATCATGCTGCCTGACAGCGCCATGACAGGCCGCGTGATTACTGCCCAGTACATGCCACTTCGGCCGGACTTACAGAATCATGTTAAAGAGCAAGGCAAACTAGAAAACCGCGCACAGAAAGGTGGAACAAATTCGTGGCCTATTGACATCCTAACACCGGGGGATGTATATGTTGCTGATAGTTATGGAAAAATGGCGGATGGTACTTTGATTGGAGATAATCTTGGGAATTCCATTTATGCCAAATCGCAAAGAGGAGTAATATTCTATGGCTCGGTGCGGGACGTAGAAGGCCTGGCGAAAATTGATGGCTTCAATGCCTGGATCAAAGGACAAGATCCATCTTATATCAGCCAGATGATGCTCACCACAATCAATGCACCCATACGAATCGGAAGAGCTATTGTATTACCAGGAGATGTTGTGCTTGCAAAGAAATACGGTACAATCTTTATTCCGGCACACCTTGCAGAAGAATTAGTAATCACTTCTGAAGTGACAGGTCTGCGAGACCAATTTGGTCACCAACGCCTTCGCGAGAAAAAATATCTGGCAGGCGAGATTGATAGTGAATGGACGGAAGCGATAAAAAAAGATTTTCTAAACTGGTTGAATAATTATCCCGGCAAATTGCCAATGACCAAGAAGGAACTGGATGATTATTTAAAAGAACGCAACTACTAAATAAATTCTCCAATTACATTAACCCAAATGTCATGAAAAGTATTATTAAACAAATTGCAGAACAAAACAAGGTACGTGAGGCCAAGGCGGCAAGCGAGCGACAAGCTGAAATAGAGAGCCCTTCAACAAATGATAACAGACGTAGTTTTCTTAAGAAGACAGCACTCGGAGGCATGGCGATGACAAGTCTATTAGGTTTATCCTTTGAAGATTCGATGGCGCAGACCACTTCGAAAGTTCAAAAGGCCTCTGCCCCCTCTGATTTAAAAATAACTGACATGCGTTATTGTTTGACTGCCGTAATGGGCGGAACAGCAATTATTCGGATTGAAACAAATCAAGGCATCTATGGATTAGGAGAAGTACGGGACGCAGCCGATGTGCGGTATGCCTTGTTTTTGAAAAGCCGCATACTGGGTGAAAACCCGTGTAACGTGGAAAGAATATTTAAAATCATAAAACAATTCGGAGGCCAGGCTCGTCAGGCAGGCGGAGTTTGCGCGGTTGAAATGGCGCTCTGGGACATCTGCGGTAAAGCATACAATGTTCCTGCATGGCAGTTGCTTGGAGGGCGATATAGAGACAGTATTCGGATTTATGCCGATACGCCAGAATCGACTAGTCCTGAAGAACAATTGAAACTTATTAAGTTTCGTACAGAAACACAAGGTTACTCCTGGTTGAAAATGGATGTATCAATAAATAAATTAAAAGACATACCCGGCACGATAGTAAATCCTGAAATTTTAAAAAGAGGTACAAGCCAATGGCAGGGGAACGATATGTCGTATGCCAATACACGCCATCCTTTCACAGGAATACAAATTACAGAAAAGGGTTTGGACGAATTGGCAAAACTTGTCGACAATGTTCGCAGCATGGTGGGGTATGAAATACCAATGTCAACCGATCACTATGGACACTTTGATGTTAACAATTGTATACGGTTAGGTAAAGCGCTTGATAAATATAGACTCGCCTGGTTGGAGGACATGGTGCCATGGCAATACACAGAACAACATAAGACCATTACCGATGCGATTGAAACGCCAACTACAACAGGTGAAGATATCTACCTTCTTGAATACTTCAAGCCATTGATTGACAATCACGCTGTTGATATCATTCATCCAGATCTTGCTTCATCCGGTGGACTTTTAGAGACGAAGAGAATTGGAGATTATGCAGAAGAAAAAGGTATATCCATGGCAATGCATCAGGCAGGAACACCTGTTTCGTTTATGGCCAACGTCCATTGTGCTGCCGCCACGCAAAACTTCCTGGCGCTCGAGCATCATTCTGTTGATGTAACTTGGTGGGAAGGTCTGGTCAAAACTACAGACGGAAGAAAATTAATTGATAAAGGATATGCTCCTGTTCCTCTTACCGCGCCTGGATTAGGAATAGAGCTAGTCGATGAAGAAGTTAAAAAACATCTTCATGCGAAAGATGGCAGCTTCTTTGCACCCACTAAAGAATGGGACGAAAAACGCTCACACGATAGGATCTATAGTTAATAGAACAACCACTATGATTCGGGGTTTTGGATTTTTGATTGATGAGATGCCTTGTAAAGTTCTCATGTCTTTAATTCAAAATCCTTAATCTCAAAACTTAACCCTAAAATTTTGAACCTCCATAGATTTTCTTTTGGCCTGGCAGCAGTCAGTTTAGTTGTCGCTGTAATTATAGGGCTATCCTATGGCATGATGACGGCCGGTCCGTTTTTGATAGGCTTCTTTTTGCTTCTTGCATATGCCTTTCGAGGATACGAACAACTCAAAGGTTTTGCTTATTCCATAATGATCTTTGCGGCAGTGACTACTGCCCTGTATTATCCTTCATATTTTGTTGATCTAAATGGGTTCAAGCTTGCACAGCTAATTATTCCACTCATTCAAATCATTATGTTTGGGATGGGGACTTCTATGAGCATCGGAGACTTCGTTGCAGTGGTGAAGTCGCCAAAGGCTGTGATCATAGGAGTGGCAGCACAATTCATTATTATGCCGTTAATAGGATTTACCTTAGCAAACTTCAGTGGCTTTGCGCCTGAAATTGCAGCGGGCATTATCCTGATCGGTTGTTCTCCCAGTGGTTTGGCATCGAACGTTATGAACTATTTAGCCAAGGCAAATCTTGCGCTCTCTATTACAATTACATCAATCACTACGTTGATGGCTCCATTGATTACCCCGTTGCTGATGAAAATGTTGGCAGGCGAATTGGTTGAAATCAGTGTTCTAAATATGATGTGGGACATTTCTAAAATGGTAATTCTTCCAATTGGAGCTGGCCTCCTGTTTAATAAATTATTACGTGGCAAATCACAATGGTTAGATGTAGCCATGCCGATGGTTTCAATGTTAGGAATAGGATTAATCATTGCCATCATCACTGCAGCGGGAAGGGATAGTCTTTTAGAAATTGGCCTCATTCTAATCGGCCTAGTTTTAATTCATAACACGGCAGGCTATATGTTGGGATACTGGAGCGGTCGACTTTTTAAGATGAATGAACGAGACTGTAGAACAATTGCCATCGAAGTTGGTATGCAAAACGGTGGACTTGCTTCAGGAATTGCTAAAGAGATGGGGAAGATTGCAACCATTGGTCTTGCACCAGCCGTATTTGGTCCACTTATGAATATCACCGGATCAATTCTGGCTTCCTACTGGCATCGCAGGCCACCTAAAGAATGATTGAGAATTAAATACATGGTATGAAATATTTAAAGTTTTTGTCTTCTCTATTTATTACGCTGACCTTCTGTACTTCACTTAAGGCACAGCAAATTTCTAAGGAGGAATTGATTTTTCTTACACCCCAATGGAAGGGTGAGCGCTTTGCCGATGGGCGACCAAAAGTTCCTGATGCAATTTTGAATCGGATGAAATTGGTAACGCTGGAAGAAGCGTGGGCTGTCTTAAAAAGTGAAAACTACAAACATCAATATGAAGATGGTTGGGAGTCTATTAATCCTGATAGTGTATTGGTTGGTCGTGCAGTAACCGCGATTTTTATGCCAGGGCGTCCTGACATTCATCGTGCCATCGATGATAGAGGTCACACCAAAGACGGAAGAATAAAATCTCAAAACGCATGGACTGTGGCATTGCTAGTCCAACGCGATGTTTATGTCGTTGATCAATTTGGCGCGAAGGAAGATGGACCGACTATTGGTGACAATGTTGGAATGGCCATATTAACAAATTCAGGAAACGGAATTATTTATAATGGAGCCATTCGCGATATCAACGGATTAAAAGAAATGAAATCTTTTACTTCTCTGTACAGATCATATCACCCGTCACATCATTTGAATAATCCGGACGGAGATTTGAATACTACGCTTATAGGAATCAATCAACCTACCCGCATTGGCCAGGCTACAGCGATGCCGGGCGATGTGGTGCTGGCGAGAGATGGTGCCGTAATGTTCATACCACCCCATCTTGCGGAGAAAGTTGTAAAGACTTCAGAGATTGTTCGATTGCGTGACATGTTCGGACACCAAAGAATTCGCGAACGGAAATATTCTGCTGCTCAAATCGACAACAGATGGTCAGATGATATTGAAAAAGATTTTTGAAAATGGCTGAATGATCACATCAATGAATTGCCCGTTCCAAAAGATCAAATTCAAGAACTACTCAAAACCAGAACATGGTAAAAAAATAGTTGCAGGTTTAAAGTCTCCACTTACAAGTTGAAAACAAAAAATTATAAACCTTTAACCTGAAGCATTTAAAACTAAAATTATATGTCAAATTCCAGACGGTCATTCTTAACAAAAAGTGCACTTGCAGCAGGTGCGCTAGTTACACCCTTTTCAAATTTTGGTAAGGGCTTTGAAACCGCTATCGAAAATACTTCTAAACTATCAGCTCCCTCCGATTTAAAAATTACCGATATAAAATGTGGCTATATACGAGGAGGTAATGGATTGTTCGTAAAAGTTTTTACGAACCAAGACATTTATGGATGTGGTGAAGGTGTGGACGCAGTGGCTGGAAGTTATCACTTGGTTCAGCGGTTAGCAAGAATGCTTAAGGATCAAAGCCCGCTAAATATGCACAGACTTTTTGAACAAATGAGAAAGGCTGCCGTATTTGGTGGCGGACAAGCAGGCATGTATGTAGCCGTGATGACGGCCGTTGAAACCGCTCTTTGGGACTTAGCAGGCAAAGCGTTGAACGTACCCGTTTATCAATTGCTTGGTGGTAAATTCCGTGATCGTGTTCGCTTGTATATGGATACGGCCTTATATCAAAACCAATTACCCAAGCCAGAAGATTTTGCAAAGGCAGCAAAAGATGCAGTTAAGCTAGGCTTTACTGCCGTAAAATTTGATTTGGATCAAGCGAATGATCCGAATAAGTATGACCGATGGAACTGGACAGCAAGCCCTGCGGAAATCCAGCGTATGTATGATCAAATGGCGGCAGCAAGAGAGGCCGTTGGCCCTAAGATCGATATCTGTGCAGACATGCACGGACGATATGATTTACCAACTGGTCAACGGGCAGCTAAAGTTCTTGAACCCCTAAACCTGATGTGGCTGGAGGAGCCAATACCAGCAGAGAACGCTGATGCCTACGCAGAAATTACAAAATCTACCAGCACACCAATTTGTGCGGGAGAAAATCATTATCTCGCTTTAGGTTTCAGACCGCTTCTAGAAAAAGGAGCTGTGGATATCATTATGCCTGACTTGCAGAAGGCTGGCGGGTTAGGTGAAGGTCAACGAATTGCCAATCTGGCTAATCTTTACTATGTCCCTTTTGCTCCTCACATGGTTGCTTCATTCTTGGGCGCCATGGCGGCTGCCCACGTTTGTGCATCCGTTCCTAACTTCATGATCTTGGAGTGGCAGATATATTATCATACTGATCCCATGTTCAAAGAAATAGTACTATTTGATGGGCCTGAATTCACAAAAGACGGATTTATAACAGTTTCTGATAAGCCGGGTATAGGTGTCGATATCAATGTAGAAGGAATGAGAAAGTATGCCACCCCTGGGGTGCCATTCTTTGAATAGAAAAACTTGGTTAAATAAACTAAGCCACTTTGTGACACAAAGTGGCTTTACTATTTATTCCAATCTCCAGACATTTGCAGCAATCCATTTGTATTGTGAAATTTAGTTATACATAAAAATGATCAGCTATAAAACCACAATCTTAAAATTCGACAAGCAAGGCGAAAAGACTGGTTGGACCTACGTTGAAATACCAGATGATCTGGCGCAACACTTAAAACCAAATAACAAAAAATCATTTCGCGTAAAAGGCAAACTCGACAATTATTCGATCAAAGCAATCGCCTTACTTCCAATGGGTGGCGGAAATTTTATTATGCCTCTTAACGGTGCGATGCGTAAAGCCATTGGCAAACGGCACGGAGCACAACTCCTTATGCAGTTGGAACGTGACGATAAACCACTGATGGTGTCAGCGGATTTTATGATTTGTCTTGAAGATGAACCAAAAGCCCTAGCCTTCTTCCACAAGATTCCAAAATCCGTTCAGAATTATTTTAGTAAATGGATTGAAAGTGCGAAGACGGAGCCTACTAAAGCTTCGCGGATTGCGAAAGCTGTAAACGCATTAGCAAAAAGTCAGAGCTTTCCGGAGATGATTCGCGAGTTTCAAAAGAAGAATTTAAATTAACCGAAGGTTGTACAGTTGACATAAAAAAAGCCCCCCGTTGATCGGGAGGCTTCAATTGAAAAAATGGTATTAATCAATTGGCTAAACGAACGTTAACCGCATTCAATCCTTTCTTTCCTTCCTTCAGTTCAAAGGTTACGGCATCATTCTCGCTTAATTAGTCTACTAATAGACCTGAGATGTGCACAAAATACTCTTGACCTGTTGCTGTTTCTTTGATGAAACCAAAACCTTTGGCATCGTTAAAGAATTTTACTGTTCCTTCTTTCATTTTGTTGTTTTATTAAAATAATTGCCGCAAAGTTAGCATAATAATTTTAGGGCACCTATTCCCAATACAACCAATAGCTAAAGAAGTTGAACCTAATACCTGTTTATGCCGTTAACCTCAATGAATTGTCACTTTTTAAGCTTTTGTTGGCCAGAGCCAGTTCACAATAATTTCTATAAACCACTATTTATCAGAAGGAAATTTCGGGAATCCATAAGATTCAGATAAAAAATTAAGTGGTAATTAATAAATGACATCAAAGTATGGGTTGGGTAACAATATATATTTCAGGTAAACCAGATTTCGAGCAAGAGGTACTCCATCAGCTTGGTAAGTCGGGCTTTGCCTTCTTGCCGGGCTCTTCCGACCATGTAGATTTAGCGCTGTATTGGGTAAATGAATCATTCAAATTACGCGACTTCAAAAAGGCAGTTGGTGCAAAAATCGTTTTCAAGTATCGACTTCGCTTTTACGCAAGTGTTGAATTGTTTCAGCAAGAGCAGAACAAAACCAAAAACGCGCATCAATTTACAACACACGAGAAAGGGATGATTCACAAAATGAAGGCTTGGGAAAAGACCAAAAAAACTTATTCACAAATTGATTGAAAAAGCAGTCAATGAGGAATAACTTTCTTAGTTTGTTATACCCTCGATTAAATTTCCTCAAGCCTCGCTACCTATTGCGGCAATCAATCCTTTAAGATACCCAAATGCAAAAGCATGTCCTTGAAGTCCGCTTGCGGGATCTTCATGGTGCGGTATATGATCAGGCATAACCATGGCACTATAGCCAACTTCGCGTAATGCTTTTATTATAGTCACAAAGTCCATGTCGCCATTGTCGGGATACACTTCCTGAAAATTGTTCCACCCGCCCTTAATGTTGCGCAAGTGTATATTAAAAATCTGTTTACGTTCACCAACCCATTTTATGATTGGCAGTATTTCAGTTTTAGGATTCTTTAATCCCTCTGCCGTTGACCCGAGGCATAGATTGAAACCGTGGTAGGGACTGTCGTAAAGTTGCGCGAATCGTTTGATCCCTTCGAAGACATCCGGGCTATTCCAACGTGTGATACCACGAAAGCCTGCAGGTGTTGGAGGATCTGCGATGTGGTTGGCCAATTGCACCTTATATTCTTCTGCAACTGGAATAATTCTGTCAAGGAGATATGTAATGCGTTCGTATATTTCATCAATAGAAACATCGCCCGCAATTGTCTTTGGCTCATTACGCTTCAAAGCTTCTTCATAATTCCAGGTGCTATACTCGGCATTTCCACGTGTCGGATCAATGGTTCTTCCTGTTCTTAGGATAACATGAATGATCGTATTGTAGTTAAGTGATTTAATTCCCGTTTTTCCAGCGACTGAAATCATCTGCTGGATCATTTCAATTTCGCGGTCACGTTCGGGGCTTTTGCCCAACATGATATTTGGAGTGGCCACTTTCTCAATACCTACCGAAGTAAGGGGCAAGTGATATGCATCAAGACTAATTCCATATTTTTCGCATGCTTCCTTTTTTCTGTAAGAATCTTCCAGGTCCCATCCTACTCCTTCAATCACTTTCGGATTACCCCCATCCACGTTAAAGACTCCGTGCCGTGCAAGGAATTCCAGATTTTCTTTGCTGGTGCTTCCATGCTGGCATCCTACTTTCATCAGCATGGGTTTTTTTGCTTCGCCTGCTGTGCCCTCCTGCTTTTCTGTGTTTCCGCATGCTGTGGTAACAGTTCCAGCTGTGCCAAGTATTACACCCACTCCCAGTGAACTTTTCACTATCGAGGTAAGTGCTTTTCTGCGGTTAATCCTGTTTTCTAAAATCATAGATGGGTTTGGAAATAATTTCAGGGTTTCTTATTCCACTTCCGCTGACTTGTCTTGTCAGAAGATGGAAAATCAGAAGGCAGCTCCTGACTTACCTTGCCGGAGGCCGCCCACTCCACACCACGTTGAAAGATTGTTATGAAACCTACACACTCCATGGAATAATCCGAATGACCAAGAGGAGTATGGAAAACCCGACCTTCGCCATACGCTAGCGTCATGATCATGGGTTCATTCCTTCCCGTACCGGGATAAGGTGCAAAGAAGGAAGCGTTTTTTTCGACATCAGAAAATGCAGTTCCTAACACGGTAAGGTTTTCGGCTGGGCCTCTTAAACGATCGTATAATTCATCTTTTGCGTGCAACCATATTGAAGGCATCCCCAGAGTGATGGGATGAGTTGCGTCTCGCACCGTAATAGCAAACTCGTATTGATAGCCGTGCATTCCTCCAGTCCCTTTTGTTGTATCCCGTACAAACTTGTTTTCAGTATCGTAATAAACGTACGGTCCACTTTTCTCCGATCGGTCTCCCCAGCCACCAATCCCGATCATCTTGTTATACTCAGCCCATTCAGGAAAAGAGTTGTTGGCTGCATGGATAATCACCAATCCTCCCCCCTTCTGCACAAATGATTCAAGGGCCTCCTGGGTTTCAACGGGCCAAGGAGCAGCAGTCCATCCAAAATTGGTGATGACTACATCGTATTGTGTAAAATCAGGTTTGAAGTTGGGATCTTGTTTCGGCTCATCCATCTGCTCTGTTACCTTCGAAGGTAAAAGTGGGAATTCTTCAATCAACTTTAGACGCTTTTCTTTACCCAGTCCCTCATCACTATCATTATGCGGACCCTGCCATGTGAACCCGGTACGCTCAACAGTTACCTCAAATAGACCGGTCTGTTCCAGGTAATCTTTCATCATTGCAGTAGTCTTTGGCCAAATACCATGGTTGTTTTGTCCATCAACAATGAGTGCTTTCAACATGCGATCACCTACTTGTTTATTAGTATGTTTTTGGCATGACGTCACCATCATCAAAGAGAAGATGACGATCAAAAGTTTTACGCTGGATTGGCTCACGGTATTGCTGATTAGAGATGTGATGAAATGGAAGCTTGTCTTTAAATGTCCTAACGAAACTAAGAAAACTAAATCTACAATTCAACCACCAAGTCAGGTTAGCAAAGCATATAAAGTTTATTGTTGTTGGAAGGAGCTAACGCTTCTTCATTTTCTAAATAAATTTAACTCACATTATTTAGTTTTTAAATAGTAGACCTATAAATTACTTTTGTTACATTAGCAACGGAGCCTTAACCGCAAACTATGGAAAAGAAATGTTTTGTTATTATGCCAACAATCGATCCATCTGGATATGCTCAAGGGCACTTCAATAGAGTTTTTCAATATATAATTGTACCCGCTTGCAGGCTTGCCGGGTTCAGTCCAGTACGAGCAGATGATCCTAGCGCAAATGACACCGCGATGGATATCATAAAAAATATTATCGAGTGTGATATTGCAATCTGCGACCTAAGCTCAAAAAACCCAAATGCCCTTTACGGATTTGCCATAAGGCAAGGTGTAAATCTCCCCGTAACATTGATTAAGGATATCAAGACTCAACCCATTTTTGGCATCCAAGAATTTGGCGAGGTCGAGTACGATGAGTCTCTTAGAATTGATACGGTGCAAAAAGAGATTGAAACATTAAGCCATGCCCTGGAAAAAACTTTTGCGAATAAGGGGGAGCTAAATTCCTTACTCAGTAGATTAGATATTGGGTCAGCCAAAGCACTGGAGACACAAAACATATCTGAGCCGATGGATATCGTGTCTTCAAAAAAGGAAGAAAGTCATTTACCTGTCATTACGCCCGTTCCAGAATATGTTGGAGATCCCATTACACAACATGAACAAATTGATAAACTAAAAGTGGGTGATTTCCTTTTCCACATTAACTATGGCAAGGGAGAGATAAAAAGTATTAGAAAACTGGGGAACGATAAAATGTCAGAGGTCAATTTTGATTCCGGATCAAAAAAACTTGTCTTAGTTATCTCCGGAGTTTGGCGAAAAATTATTGAATAGTAGCCAGTTCCACCAGCAAAGAGAAAGTGAAAAACTAATCTAGTAATTTCATTACTAATCTCGTAGCGATTTTTTGTACAGCCCTGAA
>JAENVX010000207.1 GCA_016650355.1 Bacteroidia bacterium
ATCTTAAGGTATAATTTCATAGCTGCTATTTCACTTTTACAGTAGACCCATTATTCCGTTAGTTCGCTTAAATTTATTCGGAAGATAGACGGACTTGTATTAATCCCCTTCTTTTCAATTACGGTATAGGCTGGTAACCTTATTTCAATGCGCTTCAGGTTTTCCATGGTTTTATCAATTTCCATGGGGGGTGGGTCAAGTGAGATAACTGAAACAGATATTCCCTCCGGTTTCAATATGGTAAGTTTTAATTGCTTTCCGTCTTGACTTAGCGTAGCGCCATCTTTTGTAAGTTGAACTACAGATTGCGTCATCAAACCCCAGGTTATTGTTTTTGTTGAATCGTTAATTTCAAATGCGTCTTCAATTAATATGGATTGGTCGCTCTCCTTTACAAAATGGCGCTGCATTGATGTTACATTACCAAAATACAAATCAGTCATGTCGATTGTAACTTCAGGCTGCTTACCGTCTTTGAAATCAATAATTTTTGCTTTGCCTGTAACATCAAAATGAGCATCATTGATGGTAACTGTGCTGTGCCCCTGGTTATTTTTTGTGAGCAATGTCCAACGTGGACAATCCTGACATCCACCCGCTAGATTAAAACCAATTTTATTCAGCAGGTAGTACCGTTGATTTCCTGGATCAACAACCCACCGCACACCGTTTAGATCGAACACAAAAGTACCGGCATCCATATTTCCATGACTTAGCTGTGCTTTTCCGCCTTTCGCTCCAAGAAAAAATTGGAAGGGGTTATCCATTTCACCCCTGAAAACTGCTACGGGATTTACTCCGTTTCCGTGCCAGCTCGCAGGCAAAACACTTGTTGTTTGTTGTTTGTATTGAGACAGCCAAACTAATGCAACACCGGCAAAACGACCTGCACCTTCTGGGCTTTCATAAAATGCCCGATCAAAATATAATTCATCACCAGTTTGTGAAGCAAACCAGGTACGTAAAACAGAATCGTCACCATCTTTTTTATCGCCCGAATCAGCAAAATTGAAAAAGTATCCTGATGGAGCAGTTACATGTAGATTAAAAATGCCGCTTTCCATGAAGCCGGGACTTTGCGATATCCCAAAGTCGCTGCCAAGCGCAGTAGTTAGTGTATTTGCAGCAACAACAGAATATCCGGTTCCATATGACCAGTAGGTCGGTCCTTCTGGATACACTCCGTCTGGCGCATATTCTTTTAAAGAATTTGGTAATTTGTCTAACGCCCTCGAAATTGTTTTAGCAGCCAGTTCGGGGTCTAGATCTGCGATGGCCAATGATGCTGCAATCATCCCTCCGTGACACACTGCGTTCCAGTTATTTGAACCACTGATCCAACCCATTCTTTCACCGTTCTCATTATAGCTTCGGAGAATACCCTTTTCAATCAATGAGGCTTTGGCTAGCTTTACAGTTTCATTAGGAAGAGAATTTCCAACCCAGTCAACTGCCAAGGCAACAGCAAACGACATTTCAGCGACATCTAGGAAATGCTGCGGGTTCCAGTCCACAAAATTACATACAGCTTTTAACTCAGCATCAATCCGCTTTAATATCTCTGGTTTTTTATCGACTCGATATACCATGCTAAGTGTGGTCATCCGCTCCACCATTGCCCGAGAAACAAATAGTAATCTGAATCCTTCTAGTTCCCTTTTAAGCAAAGGTTTAGTAAGAATGCTATCAGCTTCCTTTTTTAGATAGTTATAATAATTTTGAACCAGTGGATCTGTCTTTAATTTTCTCATCAACTCCTTCTCAATCTTGGGTGTGAGAATAAGCTTTGGTGATTCTTGAGACAGGTACTTCTTCAAATAATTCTCTGTAATTGGGTTCTCCAACTTTTGCTGGGCATTCACATGTAGCGATGCAAACACTATTTGGAAAATCAGAATAATGCAATAATTAGCTATACACTTCATATAGGATTTTTTTTATCTGAGATCAACGGTCTGCTAAAATTAAACATTCACTTTTGATGCATCTCTTTCCAATGGCATGGTTACCCTCACTGGCGGCTTGCCATTCTCTCGTGCCAAAATTATGATAAGATGATTGTTCTCTTTGATATCGGTATCGTAATCCGGCACTGATCCCTTAGCAGGAACAAGCAGCCAACTTCAATATTTTTTTATCTAAGATTAACGGTAACACTTTGACCGGCATAAACTCCAATTGGTAGATCAACAGAAATTTCACTTAATCTGGTCTCTCCATTCCACCGGGCTTTATAGTTTTTTCCCTCCTTTTCAATTCTTGTAGAAATGGTAAAATGAAATTTTTTCAACTCCCTACCCGGATCAGAAACAGAAATTTCAGCAATCTTACCATGATCCATTTTCACCATCAAAATTCCCGGGCTATCTGAATGAATTACTAATCCAGCTGTTAATTCTACTACTCCTGACTTATAAAAAACGATTTGACCGATGTCCAATCCCGAATGTCTTACCGCCTGTATCTCTGGAGTATTTGATACTATTGTTATGTTTTTCTTTGATGCACCGTCAGCAAGTTTATTAACGGAAGTGGCAGGAACAACAATGTATTGATAAGATGCATCACTTGGAGCCTCACCATGGTTCAGCCAAATCTTGAACACATCGAGGTTAATTTCATCTTTTGGAGAATCGCTTTGCCTATTTATTTTCCACCATGATCCAGTTGATACGTCATTTTTAATATTGACCAATGTTGGCTGTGGAAAGACATATCCTATGCCATCCTGAAAAACCCAGTCAACGTTGTCATATTCCTTTTCATTTTTTGAAATGACAGATGCCTTATTATTGATTGAAACGGTTACATCATCCTTCAGAAGACTTTGATTTAATGTAGTAACAACGGGCAATTTCTCTCGGCTTGATATTCCCGCTCCAAGACAAACATATTCCTCATCAAAAAAGAACCAGGATTTCCTCCCACAAAGTGGATCGTGTGGACTTTTAAAATCAAATGCAACGGCAGCGTGTAATCCATTGGTTACCGCTCCCACAAAATCGGTTAATCCTAACTTCTGAATTTCGCTAGATGGTAACATTTCCGGCCGTTGCGTTATGGTTGCACCTGGAATTTTCTGGTAGTCATAAACTGGCCAAATATCATAATACTCATTGCCGGTTACGGAAATATGGTTTACGCCATCTCCTCGATAATGATTCAACAATCCTTCGCTATTGTACGGAACTTCCATGTTGTAATTTCTTGTTGAGTACATTCTAACAGAAGTAAAAAATGCAGGGCGTTGAAATGAAAAGTGTTCTGAATGCCAGAAAAAGGTAGCATGAGAAAGCGTTGGTTTTGTGCTATTTTTTCGAATGTCTATAATTTCTTGGATTTCATTTTTTCGATAATCTGAAGTAAGTAAAAGTTGTTCGGCAGTGTTGGCGCTAAAAGGATGCAATGCGTGTTCACGACTTATGCTGCGATTTTTCGCACCAGCATCGGGAAACTTTCCATAAACAGCGGTCTTACAAATCCCATCTAAATAATAA
>JAENVX010000208.1 GCA_016650355.1 Bacteroidia bacterium
ATCCATACGATCCATTTCGCCATGAAGAATATTATAAGTCAATGGCTTTCTTTAATAATACGCGGGATGAAGATACCCCGGGAGAACATCCAACACTAAGAATGTACGAAGAGGAAGATCAAAAGAAACTCAATGACATTAGTGTGTGGGTGAAAAAGTATGCTTCGGCAGAAAAACAAGTCGAGGTTAATAATTTTTTACGAACGCTTGAGCCCAAAATTCATGCGCATAGTTGCGATCAGTTCATAAACGGGGCCTTGGTAGATACTAAATTTTTAGGAATAAGAAATGGAGGAAGTGTTCGCCTGAAGAGCACAAATCTGGATGGCAAAACGAATATCCTTTTTCATTATTGGATGAGCAAACCTGGTGGATCGATTGAACTCAGGTCAGATAAACTCAATGGAGAAATTATTGCCAGCATAAAGCTGGACACAACGGGGCGGAAGGAGAGGACAATTTCAGTTCCACTGGAAGAGACTTCAGGTAGTCATGACCTGTATTTTATTTTTAGAAATCCCAAATTAAATCCGACAGAGTCGGTGTGTGGGGTTGAGTGGATGGCATTTCGTGATGACTTGCCTGGAAAAAATCAGCCGGACTTCACCTCTATAGGAAAAAAATTCAATTTTTTATTAAACACAAAAGTGGAGAACACTCCAATTATGGTCGAAAGTAATTCCGACCTCTTTCGTGAAACCAAAGTTTTTGAACGCGGTAATTGGATGGTAAAAGGAGAATTGGTAACTCCTGATGTGCCAAAATCTCTAAATCCTCTTGTAAAAAATATGCCACGAAACAGACTTGGGTTTGCTCAGTGGCTTGTGTCAAAAGATAATCCTCTCACTGGTCGCACCGTTGTGAACCAGGTTTGGGAGCAGATGTTTGGAAATGGAATTGTAGAGACAATGGAAGATTTTGGAACACAAGGTGACCTCCCCTCACATCCGCAGTTGCTAGATTATCTTGCCGTTCGCTTTACAAATGAGCAAGAATGGAGTTTGAAAAAACTAATTCGCGAGCTAGCGCTATCAGCAACCTACCGACAGGATTCGAGAGTATCGAAAGAGGTAACTGAGATGGATCCTTCGAACAAATGGTTATCACATGGATCGCGGATCAGACTCTCAGCGGAGCAGGTGCGAGATCAGGCACTTGAGGTAAGTGGATTGTTGAGTAAAAAAATGTATGGTAAGCCTGTTATGCCATTTCAACCGGAGGGTGTATGGCAAGTAGTATATAACAACGATCAATGGGTGACCAGCGAGGGGGAAGATCAATTCCGAAGAGGGGTTTATACATTTCAAAAACGTACAAGTCCTTACCCTTCTATGATTTCGTTTGACGGCTCCAGTCGTGAAGTTTGTACCATCAGAAGACTACGAACCAATACGCCACTTCAAGCACTAGTCACACTAAACGATCCTGTCTACATGGATGCAGCCAGGGCGCTTGCAAGTAAAATGATCGCAGCAGGCGGGACCGCTGAAGGTAGAATCAGTGCAGGTTACAAGAAAGCTGTCTTTCATAGTATTAATGATAGGAAACTAAAGGCGTTAGCAACCTTATATACTGAAGCGTTTGACCTTTATAAGTTAGACCAAAAAGCCACACAACAAATCTTGCTAACCGAAAACGCACAGCCAGAGTTGGCGGCTATGACCATTGTGGCCAATGCGATCTTAAATTTAGACGAGTTTCTAACCAAAGAATGATATGGAGATCTATAAAAATTGTCAATCTTGTGGTATGCCAATGA
>JAENVX010000209.1 GCA_016650355.1 Bacteroidia bacterium
CACGGACTATCCGCTCGAGATGTCACCATTAGCAAAAAAACATCGCAGCAAACCAGGATTAGTTGAGCGCTTTGAAGCAATTTGTAATCGCAAAGAAATATGTAACTCATTTTCTGAACTTAATGATCCCATTGATCAACGCAGACGCTTTGAAGAACAATTGGAACTGGGCAAGCGAGGTGATGAAGAGGCGATGACGCTGGATGAAGATTTCCTTCGCGCCCTTGAATATGGAATGCCGCCAACCGCAGGATTAGGAATAGGTATCGACCGGTTGAGCATGATAATGACCAATTCAGCTTCTATTCAGGACGTGATCTTTTTTCCTCAAATGAAACCGGAAAAGCCATCAGTACAGGATGCCCAAAAAGATTTTGAAGCACTGGGTGTACGCACTGAGTTAATTCCTATTCTTCAAAAGATGGGAATTCAAACATTAGCTCAGCTAAAGGAAACCAAAGCAACAAAACTATTCAATGACATGGGTGGTTTTCGCAAGAAAATGAAATTGGAGAACGTAGTTAATCCAACGCTTCAGGAAATTGAATCCTGGCAAAAATAATTAAGACTAGAAATTATCCACGAAGGAGCGATTTCGATCAAGTTTCAGATCTTGTAGCAGCGCTGATTTAATGCCGATCGAAAAACTATAGGATTGGAAGGTGCCGAAGGGCACCCAATTGAGACTAAACTGCCAACAATGCAAATCCCTATTTAATGAAATACTGGTTTGCGTAACTTTCTTCTTTTCCAGATCTATTCCAGAATTAAAAACGACTTTCCATTTTTCAGACAAGGAAAGGTCGCCAGAAAATGTTAATGCTTGCGTTGCCTTAGCTTTTTGATATCCAATTTTTGAGTAGCCTATATTATAGCTTACTCTTAAATTCCATGGAATATTGAAGTCAATGTAAGCATCTGGATTGTTAAGAAGGAACTGTTTATCAGATTCGGATACATCTGACTTTGCTATTTTGTCGCGTGTCTCTTTATCTTTTTCCTTGCCTTTTGGGCTAAGGTTTGTACTAATTGACAGGTTGGCGCTTGTTATTTGTCCTACATCAAATCCATCTTTCCATGCATAGCGATCTATTTTTCGTTGATATATAACGGAAGTTCCTTTTTCACTAGTGATAATACTGTCGAGGGTATAAACGTATGGGTCTAGTATTGCATTAACATTTAGATTGATTTTATCCTGAAGTACGTTAGTATTGGCCGATAGACTAAAGGTTGACAATTTGAATGAATCAGCTGCAATATTGTAGCTGCTTCCAGCAGAAAGTGTGTTCAATAGAGAAATTTTTCTGGCTACAGTATCACTTTTACCCATCACTTTCATTTCGAGGTTGTTGCTTACGCCAAATCCGATGGCATTGCTTTTACCAAGCCTGGAGGAACCGTAAAGAAATCCCTGATGGCGCGATTGGTAGTATGTGTGGTCGAGACTGTCCTTTCCTTTGATGACAAGCTTTTGATAATAATCATACTTTTGGTCTCCAAAATCAGGTTGGTACGAATAACTTATGCTTGGATTAACCACATGCCGGATTGCTTTTACGCTTCCTTTTCTAAAAACTTTCATCCCATATAGACGCGTGTTAAGCCCTATCCCCCCGGAGTAATTATATACAGAGTTAAATCCTTTGATAGTATCCTTAATCACAGGTTGCCTGGTTGTTTCATTCACTCCCCATTGTAGTTTTTCGAAATACCAGATCTGATCAAAATTAACGCCCGGGCTAAGTGTAAAATTTTTAAGTGCTTTTACTGAGGTTGACAATGGAATACTGCTTCGAAATCCTTTTCTACTATTTTGAAAAAATGTACCCATATTCTCCATTTTAAAAGGTGCAATGCTGTCCTTAGTCTGATCAACCCCAATTTTACCAAGGTTATTTGTGATTTGATTTGATCCCGTAAGCGTATACCTCACCGAAATATTTTCCAGGAAATCTGAATTTGCATTTTTAAAAGGATAGAGATTATTCACGTTAAAACTTAAATCGGGAAATGGTAAATCTACCTGGCCCGTGCCAATGTTTTGGCTGTGTCGCAGATTTACGCCCAGACTGAAGGGGGTGCCAGCAAATGTTTTGGAGTACGATATATTGGAACTTAATTGCTGAGATGTGTTATTGAGTTGTGCGGCTGGATTTGTACTTACACCCAGGTAATTATTGCTGTTGTATTTTGAGGATGCTGCGTTGACGGAAGCAGAAAATCTACCCGTGCCTTTTGTTTGTGGGGAGTGGCTCCATGTAATACGAAAGTCTTTGTTGCTGGATTTATCTTCAATTTTGTCGCTCGTTTTGTTATTGGTGAAACTGAAGTTGAAGTTTCCGCTACGATGATATCTTTTGCTGTAGCTTGAGTTTACATACAATGCTGCACTTCCCTTCGCATACACATCACCGGTAACGGCAAGTTTGATATACTCGTTGATATCAAAAAAATAGCCACCATTACGCAGGAAGAAGCCTCGATTGCGTTCTTCTCCATACTTAGGCATGATTATACCTGAAGCACTCTTGCGAGGCGATGGAAACATGCCGAACCCAAATCCAAGTGGAGTAGGCACGCCATTGAACTCCATGTAAAATGGGCCTGTTATCACTTTGTCGCCTGGTATTGCCTTTGATTTTTGCGAAATAATTTTATAGTGTGGATCTTCTAAATTACATGTAGTGTATGCATTCCTTTTACTAAGGATTTCATTCTTCTCGTTTTTATATACGACATCTCCATACAAATACGCATCTCCTTGCTGCGTCACCACTTCTGAAATTTTAGCCCTCTTCGTTTTGAAATTATAGACCATGTCGCGGGTTTCATATACCTCCTCCCCATTTTTGAAAATGGGGAACCCTACCCTTCGTCCCGTTGAGTCTAACTTGCCTTTAGCTGCGATGGTTGATTTCTGGTAGTCAATTGTGATCTCATCAGCCTCAAGTTCAATCTCACCGTATTTTATTTTAGCTTCCCCATAGAGGATGGTAATCTTCATTTCCAGATTAAAATTGATTGAGTCGCTGGCCGAATAAAAAATCGTAGTTTCGATGTCTCCCTTGTTTTCAGCAGTGCTGTCAGTTTTATTAAACGGTTTTGATTTTAAGGTATCATTTTTGTTGTTTATTGTAGCTTGAGGTGCTTTCAGGGTGTCTGCTTTTTGGGGTAAAACAGATGTAGGGCTTTTCACCCGGGTCTCAACCTGACACAATGCTGAGCCATATGCTAAAAAAAGGACTATTGTGGCAATGGAAATGAATGCTAACCGAGAACGCACACCTTCAGATTTGATTTTCAGTGGTTTATCTTTCAGCGAAAAATTCACAACTTTACACAAAGTTATCGCAAATACTTCAGACATCGTTAAACCCGTGAGGAATATCAGATTCAAAACCCTGCTAATAGCAATAACCTTGCTAAATTTCTCCGCGTCATCGGTTAAAACCGACTTCAAATTAGATGTGGTAGTCATTGATGCCGGACACGGTGGCCGTGATCCGGGCACGATGGGCAAAAACTCGAAAGAAAAGGACATTGCATTAAAAATTTCCCTGAAGCTCGGGAACTACATAGAGAAAAATTTCCCGGATGTAAAAGTCATATACACAAGAAAAGAAGACACCTATCTGGCATATTATGAAAGACCAATTATTGCCAACAAACATAAGGCAGACCTGTTCATTTGTATCCATGCAAATTCTAACCCTAATGTTAAAGCGCTTGGAACTGAGACGTATGTTATGGGACCTTCTAAAGAGGAGAAGAACTTTGAGATAGCAAAACGAGAAAATTCTGTAATGCTTTTAGATGAAAATTACAAAGAACATTCTGAAGGTTTTGATCCTGAAAGTGCAGAGTCATACATACTTTTTTCGCTCACGCAAAGTGCCTTTCAGGAAAGCAGTTTGAATTTTGCACACAAGATTGAGAATCAATTTAAAGATCGGGTCGGCCGCAGAAGTCGTGGAGTGAAGCAAGGACCGTTTTGGGTATTGTGGAGTACAGCAATGCCTAGCGTTTTGATAGAGACAGGATTTTTATCGAATCCTGCTGAAGAAAAGTACTTATTATCAGACCAAGGTCAAGACCTGATCGCCTCCGGCATCTATCGAGCTTTTAAAGAGTATAAGAACCAAATTGAATCTGTAAACTAATATTGTGTGAAGAAGAATAAGGAATTGGTAGTTGGACTTTTTATGACAGCTGCGATCGTGTTGTTGTATTATGGTTTCCATTTTTTGAAGGGAAGTGATTTCTTCTCCACAAAAACTAAATATTATGTAATCTATGATAACATCGATCAGCTTGCAGCCGGGAATCCTGTTTTGGTAAATGGCTTTGCAGTTGGCCAGGTAAGTAAAATAAAAATATTACAAAATAAGCAGAACAGAGTCTTGGTAGAGATTGACATCGATTCTGAAGTTAAGCTGGGGGATTCAACTAAAGCCATTTTGGATAGCGATTTTTTAGGTAGTAAATCAATATTGCTTTCGATAGGTACCGTGACAACTCCTAAGTCTAAAAACGATACTATTCTTGCGGAAGTAGCAAAAGGAATAATTGACAGGCTTTCTGAATCAGCAACACCGGTAGCCGACAACGTTCAGACAACCCTTCGGAAGTTTAACGGCATTCTCGATAACCTAACCAAGAATACACAGCAACTGGACGCGATATTTGCCAAACTTCAATCTACCCCGGATCTACTGAATGCCACTTTCAGCAATGCCAATGGAAAGATGAATGAAATTTCCGGTACGCTTAAAACAGTTGCAGATAATTTAAATGGCACACTTAAGGAATTAGATCCTACACTTAAGAATTTCAAAGTCCTATCTGACTCGTTAAAAAAACTTCAATTGAATCAGACCCTTATGAAAGCCCAGCACACGCTCACTGAACTCAACAATACATTCGCGATGCTAAAGAAGGGGGATAATACTGCTAGCAAGCTGCTGACGGAGGACTCGCTTTATAATAACCTCAATAAACTTTTACTAA
>JAENVX010000210.1 GCA_016650355.1 Bacteroidia bacterium
CCGCATACGATTGTGAGTCATTAATTATGCAAACGATTGTGAACTATTGAAAAACTATCAGAATTTTACGGTCAATGAGTTTGCCATGGATGAATATTTCCAGTCATGGGTCTTTCATCCGGATGAAAATAGTAACGCATTCTGGAAATCATGGAGTTTGAAAACCCCGCACAAGGTTTCGGATCTTGAAGAGGCTCGAGACATCCTCAATAACTTTGCTCTTCCTCATCATACGCTCTCACAAGAAAACGTTTCAGGGCTATGGACAAAAATACAGCAAAGCAATACTAGTAAACCTACTCTTCGCAAACCACGAATAACGCTCTGGTATTGGGCGGCAGCCGCTGTTTTGGTAATGGGCATAACCGCATGGTTGTGGATGTCAGATCAAAATAACTTCGAGTATCGAACACAATTTGGTGAAACGAAGACAATCCTCTTACCAGACAGTTCTACCGTCATTCTCAATTCGAATTCACGCCTCACCTATGCCAAGAACTGGCATCAACTTGCCTCTCGTGAAATTTGGCTGGAGGGTGAAGCCTATTTCTCTGTTGTTCATAAGCAAGACGATCAGACGTTCAAAGTTTTTACATCAGGCGGTATTGCAGTTGAAGTATTAGGGACAACGTTCAACGTTTATCATCGCGCTGTAGAAACAAAAGTTGTTCTTAATTCAGGTCAGATTACGCTTAGCTTTCCCGTGGACAAAAAGGAGAAGAAAATCCTGATGAAGCCAGGTGAAATGGTTGAATTCAAAGAGGATAAATACAGTAAGCGTATCGTGGATCCAACCATTTATGCCGCATGGACAGAAAATAAAATTATTCTTAACCAAACATCGCTTCTGGAGTTAGTTCAAATGGCAAAAGATAATTATGGGATTGATTTAGAAGTGACCTCTGAAAAAATGCTAAGCCAAACAGTCTCTGGCTCAATGCCGATTGCTAATGCCGAAAACTTTGTGAATCAGGTAGCAATGGCTTTTCAATTGAAGGCGGTTCAGGAAAACGGAAAGTTTTTTTTAAAAGAATATTAACTATAAATAAAAGTTACATTAACTAAACAACAGTACCTATGCGTAAACTATACTTGTTAATTGGGATGTGTTTCCTGATAATGCATCAGGGCTTCCCCCAGTACGGTGAGGTGTATGCCTCTACCAATCAGGTGCCAGAAGTGCCACGTGTTGAATTCATCTCTCTTAAAATAGAGTTGAGCGAATTGGAAAAACAGTTTAATGTTTCCATCGCCTACAAAGACGAGTGGGTTGCCAACAAAATTGTTGAAAAATCTTCCAATAATTTTTCAACAATAGAAGATGCGCTCGATGAATTACTGAGTGATACCGGCCTGTATTACAAGAATGCTGGATCAGGATATTATGTGATCTCTTTGAAAGATCTTCCAAAACAGGGTGGAAATCAAAGTGCCTCCTTGTTAAGTGCATCGAACTTACTTCAAGCTTTCCATTCATCTACACCAACTCTATTATTTGAAGGAGCTGATTTATCTTCGTCTATTTCAAAACAAATTGAAATTAATGAGGTTGCACTAGTGGTTAGTGGACGAGTGACCGATGAAACCGGTGCAGGTTTTCCTGGCGTTAACGTGTTGGTAAAAGGAACTACCATCGGAACATCAACAAATTCAGAAGGAAGGTATTCCCTTTCAATTGATGATGATAATTCCATTTTGGTATTCTCAGCTATTGGTTATCTCACGCAAGAAGTCAGTGTAGGCTCCAGAACAACTATTGATCTGGCAATGAGTCCGGATGTGAGAGCTCTTGAAGAAATAGTAGTGACTGCGCTTGGTATTGAAAGATCCAGCAAGAGTCTTGGATATGCAACAACAAAAGTGGATGCAAGGCAACTAACCGAAAATCGTACCCCGAATCTGATGAATGCCCTCCAGGGCAAAATAGCGGGTGTAAATATTTCATCTTTGGGCACTGGACCAGGGGGTACTTCAAAGGTGCGTATCAGAGGTCAATCTTCAATTTCAGGACAAAACAATCCGCTCATTGTTATCAATGGAGTGCCTATTGATAATACTAATTTTGGAAATAACCTCGGTAATACTGCTGGCGATGCTTCAGTCGCTACAAGAGGAGGAGGTGCTGCCAGTGACGGTGGTGATGGACTATCTAGCATAAATCCGGATGACATTGAGAGTATGCAGGTATTGAAAGGCGCTACTGCCGCTGCCTTGTATGGTTCGAGAGCAAAAGATGGCGTCATCATGATCACAACAAAATCCAGAGGTACTACTAAGGGTATAGGTGTTACCTATAATATGAATTATACAAATGAAAGGGCTATAGATTATACTGATTACCAATATGAATATGGACAAGGTGAATATGGTGCAGGCCCTGCTTCACCAGGAGCACTTCCAAGTCCAACGAGCGGTCAATGGTCTTTTGGTCCTAAGATACAGCCGGGCATGACTCAGGTTTTGTTTGACGGCCAGGGATCTAATGCCACTGTTCCATATGTTTCACAAAAGGGCATCATAAATGCCTTTTACCGAAATGGTACAAATTTAACCAATACGGTTTCCTTGTCCGCAAATAGTGATAAGGGTGGTATGAATATGTCGTTTGCCAATATGGGTAGCAAGGGTATCACTCCAAATAATGAATATACCCGCAAAACAGCTAATCTTGGGTTTGGTTATGATCTTTCAGACAAATTAACTGTAAAGGGAAATATCAACTACTCATTCGAGGAAAACACGAATCCCCCTATTACTTCTGATCAGGATAACTCTATCCCTACTTCGCTTGCAGCGATGGCCAACACAATGCCACTGGATGTGCTTAACGCAAATAAATATAATGCGGGTGGCGGTGAATATCTTTATTCAAGGTTTACAAACCGTACAAATCCTTACTGGGTTCTTGAGCAGGTGAAACAAAATATTCGAAGAGATAGAGTTTTTGGAAATTTTACCGCAAAGTATGATATAACAGATTGGCTTTCTGCCCAAGTTAGGGGTGGCCAAGATTTCTGGTCACGCGATCAGGACTACATAAATCTTCCAACCGGTAAAGCATCCATCAGCGGAGGTTCAGTGAATGCTGCAGTTGCAGGATTTTATAATGGCCTTTATACGCAGGAGGCTCGTAGGTTCCGAGAGACCAATGTTGACTTCCTAATCACTGGCGCCAAAACATTTAGTGATATTGGCGTCAATGTTTCTGTCGGAGGAAATCAAATGCGCAGACGCTCAGATTTAAATAGCGTACAGGTTACGGATTTTGTTGTCAAAGACCTTTATACCGTTCAGAATGGACGAGCAAAAGATCCTTTTTATGATCTTCAAGAGAGAGGCGTGAACTCCATGTATGGAGCTGCTGAAGTTAATTACAAAAAATTTCTTTATGTGAATGCAACTGTTCGAAACGATTGGTTTTCTACATTGTCTCCAGCCAACAGAAGTATTCTTTACCCTTCCATTTCTGCCAGTTATGTTTTTACAGAATCCTTTAGTTCAAAGCCAGGTTGGTTAGATTTTGGAAAATTCAGAGTGGCTTATGCTAAGGTGGGTAGCGACACAGATGTGCCACCATATGCCAATCTATTGTTCTACGGAGTAAATGGAAATCAATTTGGTGGACAAGCAGTTGGAAATTTGGGAGCAGTGGTACCCAATGCCA
>JAENVX010000211.1 GCA_016650355.1 Bacteroidia bacterium
AACTCACCCGGCTTAATTTTGAAGATTCCATCCAGCATCTCTACACAGTCATCGGACTTTCATCGTATGACTTATCGTACGAAGTGTTTCGGTATGGGATGATCGGATATTATTCGTTGAAACAGGAAGGGAAACTCGGTAATAAAAATCTTTTAACAATCATCGACTTTACAAAGCCAAGCACACTAAAAAGATTCTACACGATCGACCTGGATCACTTCGAGGTGAAATACCATACCTACGTAAGCCATGGAAAAAACACAGGTGAAAATCTGGCGCAGCGTTTTTCAAATGAGGTGTCCTCCAACAAAAGCAGTTTAGGTTTTTATGTTACTGCCGAAACCTATATCGGAAGTAAAGGATACAGTTTAAAACTTGATGGCACCGAGAAAGGCTACAATGATAATATGCGTGAACGCGCTGTGGTGATGCATGAAGCGGAGTATGTAAGTGAACGTTGGATTAAGACATACGGAAGGCTGGGCCGGAGCCAGGGATGTCCGGCTTTGTCCAGGGAAATTTCGAAAGAAGTAATAAGCGCGATTAAAGATCGCACCGTTATTTTTGCTTACGTCAACGA
Organism: Bacteroidia bacterium; assembly: GCA_016650355.1. GTDB lineage: Bacteria > Bacteroidota > Bacteroidia > Cytophagales > Cyclobacteriaceae > ELB16-189. Next base: position 581 of record JAENVX010000211.1, read on the forward strand.
TGAGACGTATTTAGGTTCATCGGCTTACCTGAATATTGATATGCTGCTGAATCGGTTTGATGAAAGTCAGGGGACTTCAGATCAAGAATCGTTAGCAGCATCTATTCGTTAATTTTGGCCTGACGTAAGGCTCATGGCAGGGGATTCTTAACTAGTGGTAATTTCTCAGCCCTATTTTGATTGACTGACTTCAATTGGGCAAGTTGTCTTTTATCGTGTCCATAGATATCTTCACGGAAATTAACCAACCCGTTCTCGTCTACCCAGGCTGTACGATATTCAATATACACAGGATAGGGTATGGTCAAGAAGACCGTTTTTGTCTGATCCGAATTCATGGCTTTATCAATGGTCTCCATTCTCCAATCTTTTTGGTCTTTCAATAAAAACGCAGCCAGCATATCGGGGTCATCCAGTCGCACACAGCCATGACTTAGCGCTCTATTCGTTCTATTGAAGAGATTGTGATTTGGCGTATCGTGCAGGTAGATGCTCATCTTGTTAGGCATAATGAATTTTACCAGGCCCAGCGAGTTGCTTTTGCCCGGTTGTTGTACCACCGCATAGTTGTATGAATTAATAACCTGATTGTTCCAACTTACGGAAGCGGGATTAAACTCCGTTCCGTTTTTATAGAAGGTATAGTTCTTACCGCCATAGTAGGTGGAATCTTTCTGCAAGCGAAGAATGATCTCATCGCGAATGATGCTGTTGGGTACGCTCCAGGTTGGCATAAATACAATGTACCGCAACGTATCGCTGAAGATAGGCGTGGCTGTTGCTTCCGATCCTACGATGACTTTCATTTCCAGTCCCTGCCTCTTGTTTTCAAAGACACGCAGTTTGTACTCCGGCACATTAACTGTAATATAATTGTCACCGTATGTTTCCGGAATCCAGCGCATCCGTTCAAGATTCAGTTCAATTATTTCGCTTTTTTCTTTATAGGATTGATTTAAAAATTTCAATGTGGCTACTCCGATAATTCCATCTGGCTCAAGACCATGCCGAAACTGAAACCATTTCACTGCTCCGACTAATACTTCATCATAACGCGTGGAGTCAATCATCAAGCTGTCAAGTTTCCAATCGGTTAGTTCAAGTTTTCTGCGAATAAGCGGAACCATTTCGTGAACGTCATTCGGGTTTATTGCTGCAGCTGTGAACATGATTGGAAAATCATCCCGCACCATGTTTTGCAAAGTCCTGTATCGTTCCAGTGCCGACAGCAATTTTTGGTACTGCTCTTGTTCAGGGTGAAGTCTTTCTATTTTTTCCAGTAAGGTTTGAGCATCATTGATCTCTAACAGGATTGTAATGTCATCGCTTTTAGCAGCTTCCTTTATCCAAATCCTGTCGCCATTATTTGTATTTGTTATTCGCCCCTCGATGAGGTGCGTGGTGAACAGAAAAAATGCATCTGTAAGTTGCATGTCCAGGTCATAAATCTCTACCGCAGCGGTTTGTAGCTTAGGGTAGCGTAATTGTAAACGTTCATCAATAGAATGAATAGGGTAATCTTCTGGGTGAAGCCCATACCTGTCAGCTTTTTTTATAATATCTATAAATGCATAATACAGTTTGTTTGGTGCGTCCTTGCCAAGCCATTTTGTTTTAAAATTATTCCTCGTGTAAAACTCGTTTGATTTTGACCTTACCTTATTGTCAAAATAACTACTGCTGGTACGGATAGTAGCTTCCCTTGTACGAATCGAGTATTGAAGCGTGTCGATACGCAATGGCTTTACATCTAACGTTACTTTCTTTTTTGCAACGGTTACTTTAATAACGGGGGGAGCGTTTTTTAATTCTGTTTTTAATTCTGTATCAGTTACTGCGCTTGTAACCGGAGTCAGGTTTCGATGACATCCGGCCAGTGCGAAAACGGCAACCAGGAGAATGGAGTATTTTTGAAACGTTATTACGTATCTGCTCTTATACCAACTTTCATTTAACTTGCACATGGCCATTAGAAAATATTGATTCATTTTCTAATCAAAGATTAACACAGACCTTGCCACGATTTTACATAACAAAAGAAAAGCGACACGCTCTTCAGATATGCCCATTAGAGCAATTCTGAGTGCCTTCCGCACCTTTTATTGTCACGGTGCGGCAGATAATTGTTCTTTGCCAACAAATATTCGCGTATTCCCTTCCCTTCTATTCCTCATGATGAGGCAAAAAATCTCAATTCACTTCGCTTTTTATGTAAAATCTGGTGCTTTTGTCTTTATAATCTTCCAGATATTCACACCATCTCGTCTTCGCTGAAGCTTCGGCAGGCAGGTCAATAGTTAATTTCACTACCCTTTTATCGCGCAGCTTCTGCAGCTGAGGAACAATTTTGGGTAACTCTTCTTTTAATGCTTTGATCAATTTTGTTTTAATGTGGTTCCTATGTGTGATTATACTTACTTCCCGCGCAGGGCTACACTGCTCACTTACAATTGGCACACCACAAATTATATTTCTTTACCAAAATCTTGCATTAAGGAAATGTTTAGCAGTAAGGGATTTAGCCTTTTTTCATTCATAAACTGGGTATCCCACGCAATAATGCCTATATTTAACACGCTACGGCTCAATTGTAGAATTCTTCATCTTTTTTGATGATCCATCAAGTTACGCTATTCAATAGTTTGCCAACTTGTAAAATCTAAGCAGGACGATAAGTGGAACTCGTTTTACATCATTGTGCTTTTTACCGGTAATTGATATTCGTGATTGAATCAAGGATAATTTATTATTTCTAAATCTATTACTCTGTATGAGCGTAAAGTTAAAAGAACCAGAAAAAAAAGTGTTGTCTTTCAAAAAGACAGATGAGTTAATAAAGAGAAGAAAGAATGTTGTTGCCAATGGTGTAAGTGTGTTTGTAAAAACCAGTGCAGCAGCGGGCCACGATGCAACCTTGATTGATGTTGATGGAAACGAATTGATTGATTTTGCTGGTGGCATAGGTGTACTCAATGCGGGCCATTGTCCGCCACCCGTGGTTAAAGCCATTCAGGAACAAGCGGCTAAGCTGATTCACTCCTGCTTCAATGTTTCTACTACCGAATCGTACATTGAATTGTGTGAGGAACTTGCACGATTGATTCCGCATGGAGAAAGAACAAAAGTAATGCTTACCAACACGGGCGCAGAGTCCGTGGAAAATGCCATCAAGATTGCACGACAAGCAACAAAGCGATCGGCAGTTTTGTGTTTTACAGAATCATTTCACGGCCGCACCATGATGGCGATGACCCTTACATCCAAGATCGATTACAAACTGGATTGTGGACCATTTGCCCCTGAGGTATATCGTCTTCCTTTTCCCAATCATTATCACTATGGAATTGGAATGACCGAGGAAGCGTTTGCGGAAGCCCAACTTCAAAAGCTGTACGATGCGTCACACAATCTGGTTAATCCCTATAATATAGCAGCCATTATTATCGAACTCGTACAGGGCGAAGGTGGATTCAACATTGCACCCAAACGCTACATACAAGGCTTGCGCGAATTCTGTGACGAATATGGCATCATGCTGATCTTTGACGAAGTGCAAACTGGTTTTTGCCGAACCGGAAAATGGGCAGCAAGTGAGCACTATGGTGTGACGCCTGATCTTTCTACGTGGGCAAAATCGCTGGGATCGGGTTTGCCAATAGGTGCCGTTATCGGTAAGCAGGAGGTGATGGATGCTGCTGCAGTAGGCACCATTGGCGGAACCTTCTCTGGAAATCCTGTATGTTGTGCGGCAGCAATTGCGACACTCAAATACATGGAGGAACTTGATTTGAATGCGAGAGCAAAAAGGCTAAGCGAAATTATCAGTGAGCGATTGCTAAAGTTAAAAGAGAAATGTCCTTCCATAGGAGATATTCGAAGCTTAGGCGCTATGCAAGCTGTTGAGTTCGTTGAAAACAATGATCCTGAGTCTCCAGATTCAGCGACCACCACCCAACTCATCAGGGCATGTTTAAACCGAGGATTGATTTTATTGACTGCGGGCACCAATAAAAATGTTATCCGCATTCTTACTCCCCTCATTATTTCAGAAAAGCTATTAGACAAAGGCCTAACGATTATAGAAGAAGAACTAATTTCCATAACTAACGCAAACTAAATGACACCAATTTTATTAGGGGAATTCAAGTACATGTTCGGCCAGCCACAGTAATGTGCCTTTCGAAGATTGAGCGGTACCAAAACAGAACAATTGAATTTCGATTTGAATAAATTAATAAATGAAGGTATCTGTAAAACAGGTTAAGAAAGAGAAGCCATTAATTTTGAAGCACTATGTTAATTGGTTTGAAATACCTGCATCCAACTTTGACCGTGCAGTAGCTTTTTACAACACAATCTATTCCATTACAATGGAAACGATGGAACTCAATGGCTTTGCAAGCGCATTTTTTCCTGCCACCAAAGGTATAGGAGGTGCTGTGGTACATGGCGAAGGCTGCGTTCCCAGCATGACCGGGCCTCTGGTTTACCTCAACGGAGGAAAAGATTTGAGCGAGGTGCTATCGAAAATTGAAGGAGCCGGAGGTAGGATTGTGATGCCTAAAACATTGATTAACGAAGCCGCAGGATATTTTGCTTTGTTTGTCGACACCGAAGGAAACAGGCTGGCTTTGCACTCGAAGTTTTAATCTAATGCAGGCTATCGCTTACGTTCCATCTTCGGAACATGTTATTACAAAGGGCTGTTAGGCTCTTTAATTTTAAGAAACAAAAGTCATGAATGCAGAAAAGAAATCAACGAGTAATACATCGCAAAAAGCCGAACACTATTATAATATTGCCCAACTGCGAACGGAGCTTTGGACTGAATTAAAACTAAAAGCATATAGCTTAACGAAGAACGGCATTAAACCGGAGCAAGAGGGAGGAAAGGTGAAGATACTTGCCGCCATGAAGACATTACGTGAGGTAGAACAGTACTTCGCCTTTCCGGGAAATGATATCCTGGATACACTCACCGGTTTCATCCGTCATGATGAATTTCAAATTCTGAAAAATTCAATTAAGGAAATACTACGTCTGTTAGTTAGCGAAGATTACCGGCAAGATCCGGATATTTTGTCATTTTCATCGTTGATCAAAAAGAAAGACTATAAGGGATCATCAGGCATTAAGTCAAAAAAGCGATATTTTGAAGTTTTGTTTGTCGATAATATTTCTTCACATGAAGAGCAGCAAATCGCAAAGAAGATTTCGGATGTACGCGATCCGAAAGAGCCCTTTATTTATCAATTGGTTTTTGCAAAGTCCTTTCAGGATTCGATAATCGCACTAAAGACCAATCCAAACATACAGGCATGTATTGTACGAAATGAAATCCCAAACAAATCAAAGAACACAAAAGGCCTGCTGAAATCATTTGTGTTGCACACACTGAATGAAAATTACGAAGAGCATCCGGAATACGAGTTGGGAATTTTGCTGGGTGAAG
>JAENVX010000212.1 GCA_016650355.1 Bacteroidia bacterium
TGTACAGCCGATGTAGGTTGGATTACCGGCCATTCATACATTCTGTATGGTCCATTATCAGCGGGAGCCACAACGGTTATTTTCGAGGGTGTTCCATCATGGCCAGATATGGGAAGATTCTGGCATGTAGTTGAAAAGCAGCGAGTGAATATTTTCTATACAGCGCCAACGGCAATCCGCTCTTTGGAAAAGGCTCCACGTTCATTAATCACAGCATATGAGCTATCGACTTTAAAAGTATTGGGTACTGTAGGCGAGCCAATAAATGAAGAAGCCTGGCACTGGTATGATACCAATATAGGAAAAGGAAAATGTCCTATTGTGGATACTTGGTGGCAGACAGAAACGGGTGGTATCATGATCACGCCTATTGCGCATGTGACAAAACTTAAACCTGCGTATGCTACGCTGCCACTACCGGGGGTGCAACCGGCTGTCATGGATGAAACTGGAAATGAGTTGTTGACCAACGGTGTTGAAGGGAGGCTAACAATTAAGTTTCCCTGGCCTGCTATGGCTCGCACGATTTATGGGGATCATCAACGATTTAAAGACACTTATTTTTCAACGTTTCCTGGAAAATATTTTACGGGTGATGGTTGCAAGCGCGATGAAGATGGTTACTACAGAATCACGGGCCGTGTTGACGATATTATTATTGTTTCAGGACATAATATGGGCACAGCAGAAATTGAGAGTGCCATTGACGAGCACTCCTCTGTTTGTGAAACTGCCGTAGTGGGGTACCCTCATGATATAAAAGGGCAGGGAATCTATGCTTTTGTAATCTGTTATGAAAAACCTCACGAAGAAGAGCATTTAAGAAAGGAAATCAGAGACATGGTTTCAAAAACAATTGGCCCAATTGCCAAGCCAGATAAAATCCAATTTGTAAGTGGGTTGCCTAAAACCCGATCGGGAAAGATAATGCGAAGAATTTTGCGTAAAGTAGCTGAAGGTGAAACTTCCAATTTGGGAGATACTACAACCCTGCTCGATCCTGCCGTTGTTGATGAAATAAAATCAGGGGCATTTTAAATAAAGAAACGTAAATTGGGTTACTTCACTCGGGGTTAGTCAGATTAAAATTTCTGGCTTTAATTGTCATTTATGAGGTCTCGTTTATGGATCATCTTTGTTACCTTAGTTGCACTTATCTCATGTATTGATGAAAGTGATTATTCAATTGATTCAATAGAGGTTAATCCTACTATCGCGTTGCCTCTTGTTTTTGGCGAGCTCTCTGTCCAAGATCTCATAAAAAGTATCGATTCAGTTTATGTCAAGGTGTATCCAGACGATCTGGTATATCTTTCTTACTCTGAAACGATGACAACTGAGGACATTCGGAAATTATTTTCAATCCCTGAAATAAGTCTTACCAGGAGTTTTTTTGTGCCCCCCCTAACAATACCTCCGCATCCTAAAGCAATTCGAAGTGACAGTATAGTAGAAATAGTTGATTTTGGACTCAGCCCTGAGCAACTTGATGAGATTTCGTTTAAGTCGGGAACAATAGATTATTCTACGACCTCAAATAGACCTGGCTTTACTAATAAATACGAGATTAATATTTCATTACCTGACTTTATCTCCAAGACAACAGGCAAGCCTCTTAATGTCAATGTCGGCTCAACTGGGTCGATTAATCTTTCAGATTATATTGTAACGCTTGACAAAAATAGATTCGATGTCAAACTAGTACTGCTCCTTAAACAAAGCACAACCGCTGTGGTGATTAATCCCAATACATTCGTTAGTGTCAAACTTTCTTTTTTGGGTATGGATTTCACTTACATAAAAGGATTTTTAGGTGACCAGACTGTAAGTATTGCAGCTGATATTATTGAGGTTGGCGCCTTTGGTACCTCACTTGAAGATGCAGATGTCTCGTTTGCACAACCAAAAATTACATTGGAGGTTATTAATGATTACGGGGTCCCCTGTCAGGTGGATTTTAAAAAGTTTGAAGCACAGAAAGAGACAAAATCATTGGCAGTTATCTTAAATCCTGCCAATCCTATTTCGGTGGCTTTCCCAACAGCGTTAGGAAAATCTGCAAAAACCCAAATATCGTTGGTGAATGTTGAGGAGTTGATAGATTTTGCACCCACCCAATTTTTCTACCAGGCAAACGCTCAAATCAACAAGGGCTTAACATCAGGAAAAAACTTTATAGCGGATACAAGTAAGCTTAGGGTAAGTATAAATGTTGAAGTTCCCTTGTATGGCTATGCATCTAATATTAACCTATATGACACTATAAAAATTGATCTGGGAGATTTTGATAAGTCAACGATCAACACCGCATCCCTTAAAACAAAAATATCAAACGAACTTCCAATGGATGCAAAAGTTCAGTTTTATATGACCGATGATAAATACAAGATACTCGATTCTTTGTTGACTCTCTCGCAGACCTCAATCATTAAAGGTAGCACCGTTACTAGTTCAGGAGATCTCCAAGCTCCTGGAATTTTTGACGAGCTCATAGAATTAGAAAAATCAAAAATTGACCAAATTTTCGTTTCGAAATATATTATTATTAAGGCTGTTTTGAATAGTTCAAAAAATGCCAGTGGCACATTCCCAGACGTAAAGTTCAAGTCTAAATATAAAATGAGTGTGGACTTAGGGATTTTGACGAACCTTAAAATAAATGTTGGATCATGATCAGTCATAGACATGTTACTATATTGATTCTTTTTCTAAGTAGCCTTTCTGTCTTTGCACAAGTTGAAGGCACGCTTCATTATATGAATAGTTTGCCGCAGGTGGTTATCAATAATCCAGCCTTCGTACCTAGCTATAAATTTTCACTTGGATTGCCCTTTTCCTCTTTGCATCAGGGATATACCAACAACGGGTTTTCATATAATGATCTTGTGACGCGCAAAGATGGACAGGTGAATGCTGACTTGTCCAAATGGATTAAGAATTTGCCAGACAAGACGTATATAGCACCAGGAGTAAGTATTGATTTTCTCAGATTGGGGTTTCGGGTAAATTCAAAGCTATACGTCACTGCGAATGTCACCGGAAAGGAATACGGATATTTTGTGTTGCCCAAAGATCTTGCAGCTGTTTTTGTTGAAGGCAATGCATCTTATGTGAACAGTACGATTAATATTTCGCCTTTACTGGAAGCGATTTCTTATGTCGAGACAGCAGTTGGTGCATCCTATGAAGTAAACAAGAAACTTACCGTAGGAGGAAGGGTGAAATTACTTCATGGAATCGCCAGTATAACAACACAAACATCCGACATATCAATTGCAGTAGACGAAAACTATTATTTAACGGCAAGTGCCGATCTAAATGTTAAATCTTCTGGTGTTAACGGCATTACAGGTTCTGGCTACGAAGTTTCTGAAGAGTGGAGAAACTATTTAAAAAACCGAGGCCTGGCGATCGACATAGGTGCGACCTATCGCCTACTTGACAAGCTGACGCTCAACGCAAGTCTCACTGACATAGGAAGTATTGGTTGGAATAGTGATTTGTATCAATACACTCTGGATAAGTCTAAAGCCAACTACACCTTTTCAGGAATTAACTTAACGGACCTGGTCAATGGATCAGCGAATGATTATATGGATGCCCAAATGGATTCTCTTAAAAATAACTTTGAACTTCAGGAGGGTGTTACTTCTTCCTTTCGCACTGCGCTGCCAGGAAAGATGTTTTTGGGTGGGAACTTTGAAGTGATGAGAAACTTTTCCTTCGGAACTGTATTTTATGCCCAACGGTTTCAGGGAAAATTGTCGCCTGGATGGACGACTTCTTTAAATAAAAATTTCGGATCGGCCATAAGCACAACGCTCAGTTACACAATGTCAAGCAATTCATTCAACAATCTCGGGGCTGGTCTTTCATTCAACTTAACACCTTTTCAGCTATACATTGTTGGTGATAATTTATTGCGTATTCCCAGTTCTCTTATCGTTCACCAGAATTTAAATAACTATATCAACACCGCCCAGGTAATGAATGTTAGGCTTGGACTAAATTTCGTATTTGGCCGAGACAAGAGAGATCAAGGTAAGATTGGCAAGGCCAAAACGGTGAATTCTAAAAACTCCAAAACACGTGGTAAGAAAGCGCAACAGACTCATATAAAAGTAAGGCAAAGCAAGAGATAATTTGTGGTACCGCTACCAACAAAAAAGCCCGGTTCATCCACCGGGCTTTTTTTATAATTATTTGTAATCCTTAGCTACCACACGCCTCACAGGCATCGGGGTTATCAAGCGAGCATGACATATCTGCTCTCTTCTGGTCGTAATCAGCCAGTGGTAATTGCTCGTATGCAATAGCGTGCTGAGACTCGGCCTTTGTGGCGACAGCATCCGCAACAGCTATAATTTCAGAGACTTCCACAGCCACTTCGTTTATGGGTTGCTGCATTTGTGCCTTATCAACGGTAAACTTGATAGCGTCAGCAGCAGCAGTTGAACGCAAGTAGTACATACCGGTTTTCAATCCCTTTTTCCAGGCATAGAAATGCATAGAAGTTAGCTTACCAAAGTTTGGATCCGTGAGGTGAATGTTCAAACTCTGGGACTGACAAATGTAAGCCCCGCGGTCAGCGGACATATCAATAATTGACTTTTGAGAAATCTCCCAAACGGTTCTATAAATATCTTTGATGTGCTGAGGTATTTCCGGGATAGATTGTATAGATCCATTGGCACCCACAAGTTTCTGGCGCATGCCCTCACTCCACAATCCCAGGCTAATCAAATCTTTCATCAAATGCTTATTGGCAATGATAAATTCTCCTGATAAAGTTCTTCTTGTATAAATATTAGAAGTGTATGGCTCAAAGCACTCGTTGTTGCCAA